>JAKAZL010000091.1 GCA_021815925.1 Pseudomonadota bacterium
ATCAGTGTGCGTACTGTGCGAAGAACGTCCGCGCGGCGACCATGCAGTAGGGCGCAGCGTCGGTATGGTAAGCCTCCATGCCGATCTGCGGACCTCTGGCGGCATCGACCCCATGTTGGTACGCGGTGAATGCCTGCTGCAGCCGTAGGGCGACCGATCGCAGCGCGTCGTTGCGGGCAGCGCCGAGGCCGTGCTCGACATACGTCCCGCCGTTGCCGGAGCTGGTGTCGAGGTCGAGGGTGGCGAAGCGCAGGTGCGGATCGGTGGGGATCTTGCTGCGCAGCACCGCAGTCATGGCGCCTGCGCCCTCGTTCCAGAAGACCTCCGGGTCGCCGTGCCCGCCGCACATCAACAGCGGCATGCTCGGGGTGTAGTTGCGCAGATCGTTGGCCTTGAGGTCTTTGCGCAGCCTCAGTTGCGGGTCGGCGGGCAGAGCCGGCACCGCGGTGGACAGATCCGGTGCTGCGCCGTTGCTCGGGGCGGCGCCATCGGGGTGGGCCTCCACGTCGGCCACGTAGGCGGCACGGAATGGCGTGCTCACCAGGTAGGCCGATGGACTGAACCCGGCCTGAAAGAGCGGGGCGCCTTCGGGAAGCGCAGCCAGCGCGGGGTCGCGTGTCGCGGAGAAGCCGGGCGCCCCGGCTGCGGGCGAGACGGACTGGAACACCGCGCTCGCCGGGATCTTCCCGGCGGCGACGAGTTGGTCGAAGTCGCGGTAGCCGGCCTTGCCCGGGAAGAGTGCGGCGGCAGCGCGGAAGTGGCGGCTGAGCACCTGCGCTGGGTCGATCGAGTCGTGTTCCAGGTGCGCGTAGGAGTTCACCACCAGCGGCAGGTAGGCGGTGCCCCCGAAGTCCGGGTGCCCGAGGAAGATCTCATCGGCCATCGCGAGCAGCGCGTAAGGTCCGGACATCGGCGCTCCGGCGGTTGCCGGGTGACCCTGGTGGTCGAGCGCCCGCAGCGTCGCCATCGACACGAAGCCGCCCTGGGAGTAGCCGGTGACGAACAGCTTGCCGTCGTCGCGGACGCTCCCGTGGAGCCGGCCGAGCAGTTGCCGGGCGGCCGTGAGGCTGTCGAGCGCATCCTGCGATTGCTGTGAGCGGTTCAGATACGGGTGATAGCGCAGCGTCGACAGATCGTAGCCGGCGTAGTTCGGCGCCACGGCGATGTAGCCGTGCGCGGCAAAGATGAGGGCGATGCGGATCGCGGTGTCGTAGGCGGGGTTGGCCGGGTCGTTGATGGCCGAGAGGTCCTCGGCGCGGTTGATTGCGGTGCCGTGGGTGTACAACACGATCGGTCGGGGACCCTGGCACTGGGCGGTGTGGCCGGTCGGCACCATGAGCGCGCCGGAGGCATCCGTGGGCTCGCCGCGTCCGCCGACGGTGCCGTAGACGAATTTGTAAACGCGCACGCCGCACGCGGGCGCGCCGATCATCGTCGTGAGCGCCGGCCATGTCGCGAACTCCCGCTGCAGCGTCGCATCGAGCTCGTGGATCGACAGCGTGGCCGGCGCGCCGAGCGGTCCGGAGATCAGTGTGCTGCGCGTGTCGGAGGGATGCGACCCGCCGGCCAATGCCGCGCAGGCACTGAGTGCAGTGAGGCATAGGGTGACGAGCAAAGCCTTGGGGTACGCAGCACGCATGGAATGTCTCGCGCAGGTCGGTTGCAGGATCGGGTTCGCGAGCCGGCCTTGATCGGGCGGTCGGCCCTCGCGCTGCAGCATCCACTGCAGCCGGGTGGACCGTCCGGGGCAGCAAGAAGGAGGTCGGCTCGAGCGCCATCTTAGTCTGCGGTGCAAGGACACTCAAAAGGGCGTCGGGCCGGCGACGGTCCGAGCGCGATCAGCGCCCGCGCTCGGTGCGCTCTCGCGGCGGTGGATCCGGATAGACGGGTGAGTCGCGGGAGGGCCCCGATTTGAGGAGGTGTCTTGACTATCTAAAACTATATCGTAAGATATGTCTGTAGTTAATTAGGAATTCGATCATGCACAGACACTTTCATCATCACGGCCGGCACGCCGACTTCGCGGCCCGGATGCATCTCATGGCGCACCGGCACGGGAGGGGCTTCGGCCATTTTTCCAGCGGCTTCATGGGCGGCATGGGCGGGCAGGCGTTCCGCGCCGGCCGCCGGCTCGCCTCCGGTGACCTGCAACTGCTGCTGCTGGCATTACTCGCCGATCGGGCGAGCCACGGTTATGAGCTCATCAAGGCGCTCGAGGAGCGCTCGAACGGCTTTTACAGTCCCAGTCCCGGCATGGTTTACCCCGCGCTCAGCTGGCTCGAGGACATGGGCTACGCGAGCGTCGCCGCCGAGGGCGTCAAGAAGCTCTACAGCATCACCGAGACCGGGCGGGCCTTTCTGGCGGAGAACCGGGACGCCGCTGATGCCATGCTGCGCCAGCTCGAGCAGGTCGGGCGCAAGATGAGCCGCCTGCGCGAGGTGTTCGGCGGGGCTGAGGAGGACGAGGAGGCCGACTGGCTGGAGCTCGCCGCGCTGCGCCGTGAGTTGCGCGAGGCGCTGCGCGAGAAGCGCCGCAGCTCCGCCGAGGAGAAAAGCCGCGTCCTGACGATCCTGAGGCAGGCCGTGGCGCAGATCCGCGGCAAGGACTGAGCGGCTCGCCGCCGTGACGTCCGGGCAGCTCGCGCCTCTGACCGGACCGCCGCCGAGATCGCACGGGGCGAGCCGCCCGGTCCGCAGCGGGCGAAGCCGCCTTCGGGAGGAGGCGGCTTCCGATGAGAGCAGAGGGCGGCATGCGGCATCCGGTGCGGGCCAGTTCAACCTATTGAATCCAAATAATTTCTGAAGAATGCCGAGGTCCCGGTTGCGTCCGGCGGCGCGCATCGGTACCGTCCCGGGCATCAGCGCTTGCGCCGCAAGTGGCGCGCGCACAGCTATTCATGGGGGGATCGACGATCATGAGGTATTCCGTCCTGAAGCAGGCCGCGGCCGCGCTGCTCATCGCCGCGTGTGCGCTGCCGAGCGCCTTCGCTCAGCCGGCGAGCCGGCCGGCGGCGAAGCCGCGAGACCCGTTCGCCCATGTGGGCTTTCGCAACCTCGGCCCGGCGGTGGCCGGCGGACGAGTCACCGCGGTGGCCGGCATCCCCGGCAACCCGCGCATCTACTACGTCGGCTCGGCGGGCGGCGGGGTGTTCAAGACCACCGACGGCGGACTGCACTGGCAGGCGATCTTCACGCACGAGGCGACCAGCTCGATCGGAGCCATCGCGCTGGCGCCCTCCAACCCGAACCTCGTGTGGGTCGGAACGGGGGAGGCCAACATCCGCAACGACGTCATACCCGGCGCGGGGGTGTACCTGTCGACGGACGCCGGCAAGACGTGGCGGCGCATGGGTCTTGCGAACGTGGGCCAGATCGGACGTATCGTGGTCGATCCCCATGACCCGGATCACGTCGTGGTCGCCGCACTGGGTCAGGAATGGACCCCGAGTGCGGACCGCGGCATCTACGTGACGACCGACGGGGGCAAGACCTGGCGCAAGTCGCTGTACGTCAACGACACGACCGGCGCGATCGACGTGGCGATGCAGCCGGGCAACGGGCACGTGCTGCTCGCGGCGACCTGGCAGGCCTACCGGCAGCCGTGGATGCTGCACGACGGCGGGCCCGGCTCGGGAATCTGGCGCTCGACCGACGGTGGGCAGAGCTGGAAGCGGCTCAGCCACGGGCTGCCCGCTTCGCCCATCGGCCGCATCGGCCTCGCGTTCGCGCCGAGCGAGCCGCAGCGCGTCTATGCGCTGCTCGAGGCGCCGATCGGCAAGGGGGCGCTGTTCGTCTCCGACGATCTGGGCGATCACTGGCAGGAGGTCTCGGACAACCACGCGCTCAACGTCCGGGGCTTTTATTTCACGACGCTCGAGGTCGCGCCCAACGATGCCGACCGTGTGTACTTCCTCGGATTCCAGCTGCTGCAGTCCAACGACGGCGGCAAGACCGTCCGCGTCATCGACCCTTCGGTGCACGTCGATCATCACGCGATGTGGATCGATCCGCTCAATCCGCAGCGCATGATTCAGGGCAACGACGGCGGGGCGTATCTGTCGCTCGATGGCGGGCGGACCTGGCGCTTCCTCGACGGCATGCCGATCGAGCAGACCTACATGGTGGCCGCCGACAGCCGCTCACCCTACGATCTGTGCACCGGCCTGCAGGACAACAGCGCCTGGTGCGGGCCGTCTTCCACGCTCGCCGATTCGGTCGTGTCGGGTCAGGACTGGTTCACGGTGGTCGGGGGCGACGGCGAATACGCGGTCCCGGCGCCGTCCGATCCGGACATCATTTACGCCGACGCCGAGGATGGGTCGATCGCCCGATTCGACCGCAAGACCAAGCAGACGCAGTTCATCATGCCGTATCTGCATGGGCCCGGTTACGTCAACGATCTGCCGACCTTCGCGCAGAAGATACGCTTCAACTGGACACCGCCGATCGCGGTCGATCCCCGTGATGCGAACACCGTGTATCTCGGCGGCAACGTTCTGCTGAAGTCCACGGATGGAGGACTGCACTGGCGGACGATCAGCCCCGACCTGACGCGCAACGACAAGGCGAAGCAGCAGCTCTCCGGCGGGCCGATCAACTATGACCTGTCGGGCGCGGAGACCTATGACACGCTCCTGTCGGTGCAGGTCGCGCTCAGCGATCCCAAAGTCATCTGGGCCGGCTCGGACGACGGAGTGGTGTCCGTGACCCGTGACGGCGGCAAGACCTGGAGCACGGTTACGCCCGCGCAGGCCCCGGCCTGGGCGCGCGTCTACCAGATCGACGTATCGCCGTCGGCGCCGGGCACGGCCTACATTGCCGTCGATGCGCATGAGCTCGGCAACAACCGGCCCTATGCCTACGTGACGACGGACTACGGGCGGCACTGGCGCTCGATCGGGGCCGGACTGCCCGATGATGCATCGGTCATGGTGGTCCGTGCCGATCCGACCGATCCGCAGGTGCTGGCGGCCGGAACGATGCGCGGGGTGTGGATTTCCCGCGATGGCGGACGCAGCTGGCGGCAGCTGAAGAGCAACCTGCCGACGATGCCGGTGTTCGACCTGAAGTTCGTGCGTGGCGATCTGGTGCTGGCGAGCCATGGTCGGGGGTTGTGGGTGCTGGATCACTTCGCGCCCGTCGCGCAGCTCGATCCGGCCGCCGTGCCCGCGCATGCGCACCTGTTCACGCCGCGTGCCGGCATCGAATACCAGCGCTGGAGCCGGGGTGAGGGGGCCGAGCCCTCATTCGTCACGCCCAACGCGCCGGACGGCGTCATCATCGACTACAGCCTGCCGCATACGCTGCATCCCGACGCTCAGCAGAAGGCGCAGCACCATACCGCGGTGAAGATCGAGATCCGCGACGCGCACGGCGAGTTGGTCGCGACCCGTTACGGACCGGCGCAGTTCGGATTGAACCGCTACGTCTGGAACATGCGCTACGACGCGCCGACGGCAACGGACTTCGAGACCTCGCCCCTGCAGGGGGCACCGCCGGCATGGTCTGAGCCGCTCGAGCCGCAGGTGCTGCCGGGGACGTACTCGATCCGCGTGACGGTGCAGGGGCAGTCCCTGACCGAAACCGCGCAGGTGATGGCCGACCCGAACCAGCCGCCGGCGCTCGCCGCGCAGCGGCGCGCCCTGCAGGCTGCGCTGCAGGCTCGCGCCCAGGTCGATGCGATGAACCGCATGCTCAATCGCATCAGCGCCATGCAGTCGCGGCTCGCGAACTATGGCAAGAGCGTGCACGCGGAGGCGAACGCGATCGATCCGGCACGCCACGCGCAGGCGCAGGCGTCCGCGGCGCTGCTCGCGCGTGGCAAGGCCCTGGCGGCCGAGCTCGCGAAGCTCAAGGACTCGGTCTATAACCCGAAGGTGCAGCACAAGGTCTTCGAGGACAATCTGCACCAGCTGACCGACCTGCACGATGCGCTCGAGTTGAACGCCACGATGCTCGCGAGCCTGGGCGTGCAGGCGCCGACGGGCCCGCTGCGGGCGATCACGCGGGAGCTCGCCGGGGCGCTCGCCGGCAAGCTGGCCGAGTACAACGCGCTGCTCAGCGGCGATGTGGCCGCCTACGACCGGGCGGCCTATGCAGCGGGCGCCCCGACGCTCGGCGTCGGCAAGCCCATCACGGTGGCCGCACCGCCCGCGATCGATTAGCGGTCCGTCGCGGCAGGTTGGAACGCCCGGACGGCGGCGGGAGCGCCGCCGTCCGGGGCGTCGCGTTCGGGCTGGCAGAGACGTGTGGCCCGGCAGGTCCGATCCAACGGCTGAGGCTCGTTGGGCGCGCGCAGCTCACTGCTCGGTGCGCTGCGCCGGTGCGCCCGGGGAGAGGGCCGTCCTTGCCGGCGGAGCACTGTCCGGCGCGGGCGGGACGCCGTGCCGGAAACGGGGGAGAAGGGTGGGTCCCCGAGCTCGCCCGCGATCCGAACTGTGCGCCGGGCCGCTCGTCCCCACTGCACGGGTGATGGGCAGGCGCTACTCGATTCCGGCCGTTGCGGCGGCGACATCGCACGACTTGGAGCGCGGCGTCTCCTTGCGCAAGGCCGAGAAGACAGCGCACGCCAGCGAGATGCCGACCAGAGAGGCCATGACGACGTGGAAGCCCTCCATGAAGGCGGGCTTGCTGGAGAACGCGATGGCATCGCCGGATTTGCGCAGCGTCTCGCGGTTCCCGGCGTGCGCGCTGGCGACGGCCATGAACAGCATCCCGGAGATGTCGACGCCGAGGATGACTCCGAGGGAGCGCATCATATTGAGAAACCCGCCGGTCATGCCGAGCTTGTCCCGCGGCGTCGCCGCCATCGTGGCACGGTTGTTCGCGGGGGTGAACACGCCCAGGCCCGCCCCGAGTATGACCATGTCGATCACGAGCTCGAGCGGGTGAGACACACTCGGCGCGAAGATGAGCAGGGCGGCGCCCGCGGCGAGCAGCAGCGAGCCGGTGACGAGGAACTTGACCGACCCGAGCCGGTCGCACGCCCGTCCGGCGAAGGGCGCCATCAGGGCCATCGCAAGCGGTACCGCAGTCAACATGATGCCGGTGCGGGCGGCGCTGTAGTGCAGCACCTGCTCGAAGTAAAACGGCAACAGGAACAGAACGCTGAACAGCGCGTAATAGGCGAGCAGGCCGGTGATGTTGCCCGCCGCGATCGTGTAGCGACCAAACAGCCGCAGGTCGATGGTCGGATGCTTGACGATGAGCTCCGTGACCACGAACGCCGCCAGGCACAGCAGGCCGAGCAGGAAGTGCGAGACGATCAGCGGTGAGGTCCAGCCGACGGCGCCGGCCTTGTTCACCGCCAGCACCAGGGCCATCAATCCGATGGTCATCAGTGCGCTGCCGATGTAATCCACCGTGACGCCTTTGTGCACCCGGTGATAGCGTGGCAGGATGTAATGCGCGGCGATGGTGCCGGCGATGCCGATCGGCACGTTGACGAAGAATATGAAGCGCCAGCCCGCAAACGTGATGAGCATGGCGCCGACGAACGGTCCGAGGGCCATGGCCGTTCCCTGAACCGCTGCCTGGGCGCCGAGCGCGCGTCCCAGGGAGCGGCTGCGGAACACCTGGGTGATCAGCGCGACGGAGTTGGCCTGCAGCAACGCTGCACCGATCGCTTGCAGGGAGCGGGCGAGGATGAGCGTCACGATGCCGGGCGCGAAGCCGCACAGCGCCGAGCCGACGATGAACACGCCGAAACCGATGTTGTACAGTCGGCTTCGCCCGAACACGTCCGCGAGCCGCCCGACGATGGGCAGAGCGAGCGCGAGCACGATCATGTAGGCCATGGAGATCCACTCAACAAGCGCAAGGCTCGTGTGGAACTCATCTTTGATCGTCGGCAGGGCGATGTTGACGATCGTGACGTCGAGCGCGGACATCGTCGCACCGAGCAGCACGACGGTGAGAACCCACCACTGCCATCGATCCCGCGACATCAGTCCGG
>JAKAZL010000018.1:0-2604 GCA_021815925.1 Pseudomonadota bacterium
CGCCCGCTCCCGTCCCATCCACCGTACTACTGCAGGAGTTCCCCCATGGTCTTTGTGAACCAGAGCACCCCGGCGCCGACGCGCAGCTGCGCGCGCGCCGTCGTACGCGCCCTGATTGCCTCGGGTGCGGTCGCTCTCGGCGCCGCCGCCCCGGCGTTCGCCAAGCCCGCGCCGGCCCCCTCGATTCAGACCGGCCCGTTGACGCTCACCTTCGGTGGCTTCACCGAGCTCGCCACCATCTACCGCAACCGCAACCAGTCGGCGGACGTCGGCTCTGACTTCAACACCGGCATCCCGTTCGCGAACAACCCGAACAGCCACATCTCGGAGTTCCGCGAGAGCGCGCGCCAGAGCCGCTTCTCGCTGCTCGCGCAGGGTGAGCCGTTCGACGGCCTGCGCGCCGAGGCGTACATGGAGACCGACTTCCTCAGCGCCGGGGTCACCTCCAACTCGCGTGAGAGCAACAGCTACACGCTGCGCATGCGTGTGTTCTACGCGCGCATGATGACCGACTACGGACTGGACGTGCTGGCCGGACAGAACTGGAGTCTCGCGACGCTCTACAAGGACAACCTGAATCCGCGCGACGAGGACGCACCGCTCGGCATCGACGCGCAGTACATCGTCGGGTTCAACTGGGCGCGCACGCCGCAGCTGCGCGTCGTGGAGCACTTCAATAAGAAGCTCTCCGTCGGCTTCTCGATCGAGAGCCCCCAGACGGTCACCGGCACCGGCATCAACTCAGCAGGCGCGCCCGCCGGCACCTACCCGCCGTCCGATGTGGTCTACCAGAACAACGGCAACGGCGCCGGCCTGATGAACACCACCACCACCTACACCACCGATGTCGCCCCGGACATCATCGTCAAGGTGGCGGCCGATCCGGGCTGGGGTCATTACGAGGTTTATGGCCTGTCGCGCTGGTTCCGCTCGAGCATCGCCGGGCAGAGCAGCACGGTGTCCGGCGGCGGCATCGGTGCCGGCATGATCCTGCCGCTCGTCGCCGGGCGGCTCAGCTTCCAGGCGAGCGGGCTCGTCGGCAAGGGCATCGGCCGCTACGGCTCGGCTCAGCTGCCGGATGTAACCATGAAGCCCACCGGCGGACTGGCTCCGATCCGCGAGTATGAGGCGCTGCTCGGGCTGATCTACACGCCGAACCCGTTCGTCACGGTGTACGGCTACGCCGGCCGGGAGAGCGAGAACGCCACGTACTACACCGTCGGCACGGCCGCCTACGGCTACGGCGCACCCGAGTTCAACAACAGCGGCTGCATGCTCGCGAGCGGCGGCACCTGCGTGGGCAACACCCACTCGGTGAGCGAGGCGAGCGCCGGGTTCTGGTGGAAGTACTACCAGGGCAAGCTCGGCAACCTGCAGTTCGGCCTGCAGGGCGAGTACTTCAAGCGCACCGCCTTCGCCGGGGTCGGCGGCACGCCGAGCGCCAACATGTTCGTCGGCATGGCCTCGTTCCGCTACTACCCCTACCAGCTCTGATCCTTTGCGCCACAGCGTCCGGCCGCCCGTCACAGGAGTGTGCGGCGGCCGGACGCTTCCTGCCAACGCCTGCCCGGGCATGCGGCCCTGGACAGCGCCGGGACCGCAAGGCATAACCCTCGCTGCGCAACGGCCGAGCGCGGCGGCGCGCACCGAGGGCCCGGGGGAGTGACGCTGAGCGCGCCGCCCGGGCCTTGCTCTGTCCGGCAGACGGCGCGAGAGGCTCATGATCATTCCACCGGTGGCGACGGCGGCGGTTCTCGGCGGGGCGGGCCTGCATGCGGCCTGGAACGTCGGCATTCGCGGCGGTGCGGACCGGCGGGCCTCGACCGCAGCGCTGGTACTCGCCGCCGGACTGATCGGGGCGGTGCTCCTGCCCTTCCTGCCCGTGCCGGCCGCCGGCGCCTGGCCACACCTGGCCGTCTCGGCGGTGCTGCACATCCTGTACTTCAATCTCATCGCCGAGGCGTACTCGCTCGGCACCGTCAGTCTCGCCTACCCGGTGATGCGCGGTGCGGCGCCGGCGCTCACCGCCGTCATCGCCGCGCTCGGATTCGGTGAGCGGCTCGGCGCGGCCGGCTGGGCGGGACTGCTGCTGATCTCGCTCGGGGTGTGCCTGCAGGCGCGTCGCTCGGGTGCGCACGGCGAGGCGCGGGCGCTGCGCTTCGCCCTCGCCAACGCGCTCATCGTGGCACTGTATACCGTCAACGACGGGCTCGGCACCCGACTGTCGCACACCCCGGTCGCCTACTCGCTGTGGACCTTCGTCCTGCCGGCCCTGCCGACCGCACTGGTGCTGATGCGCGGGCGGCTCGACCGGCTGTTCAGCGCCGATCGCATCGGCTCGCTCACGCGCCGCGGGCTGGGCGGGGGCTGCTGCTCGGTCGGCTCGTACACACTCGCGCTGTGGGCGATGACCCTCGCGCCCATCGGCGCCATCGCCGCGCTGCGCGAGACCTCGATGCTCTTCGGGGTGCTGTTTGCCTGGTGGTTCCTCGCGGAGCGTCCGACCCGCCGGCGCGTGCTCGCGCTGTCGATCATTGCCCTCGGGGCGATGATCCTGGATATCGCTTAGACGACACGCTCAGCGCGTGCCGGGTGTCACGCCAG
>JAKAZL010000018.1:2704-35036 GCA_021815925.1 Pseudomonadota bacterium
CCTGGTGGTTCCTCGCGGAGCGTCCGACCCGCCGGCGCGTGCTCGCGCTGTCGATCATTGCCCTCGGGGCGATGATCCTGGATATCGCTTAGACGACACGCTCAGCGCGTGCCGGGTGTCACGCCAGGGCGCTCAAGCCCCGCCGATGCTGCCGACGGCACGGGCCAGCGCGTACTGCGCCTTGGCATAGCGGACCAGCGCGGTGGCATAGCTGCTGCGCGCGCGGGTGAAGTCCTGCTGCGCCTGGATCACCTCGGTCACCGCATAGACGCCGAACTCCCGGCGCTGCAGCGTCAGCTGCAGGCTGCGACGGGCGAGTTCGACGCCGTGTCCCGCGAGCCGCATCTGCTCCTGGGCGGCCTGCGCGCTCGTGAAGGCGGAGACGACCTGCTCGCGAATGCTCTCACGCAGCTTCTCATCGACGAACCGCTGGCGCGAGAGGCGCGCATCGGCGGCCTCGGTGCGGCTGAAATCGAACAGTCCGCCGGGCCCCAGCCGCCAGCTGAGCCCGACCGCGTAATCGTGCGTCGCACGATAGGTGTCGAGCAGCCCGCTCGGCCCGCCGCGGGCCTGGCCGTAGAGCGCGACCGCCCCGAGCGAGGGAATCAGCGGTCCGTACTTCGCGCCGGTGCGCTGCTTCTCGGCCGCATCCACCGCCGCGGCGCTCGCCTTGAGCTCCGGTCGCTGGCGCAGCGCGGTCTCGAGCAACCGGGTGAGCGGCGTATCGAGCGTCACCAGAGTCGGCGGCACCACCAGGCGCTCGGCCGGCGCGAGCACGATCGCCGGGTCGAGGCGCAGCACCGTGTCGAGCCGCGCCCCGCTGGTGCGCACCTGAGCCTCGGCGCCGCGCAGCGTGACCTCGGCCTGCTGCGTCTGCACCGCCACCCGCAGCGCCTCGCTGCGGTTGGTCAGCCCGATGCCGACCGCCCGCTCGAGCTCGGACTGGTACTGCTTGGAGATCTGCACCGCCTCGGCGGCGATGTCCCGCTCGGCCACCGCGTTGACCAGGTCGAAGTAGGCGCCCGCGGCGGCGAGCAGCGTATCGTTGTGCTGCGATTCGACGTCCTGCGCGGCAGCCGCCTGCAGCTGACGCGCCGCGAGCTTGCTGAAGATCGCATCGCCGAGCTCGAGCGACAGGCCGACGGTCGCGCCGCGCCGATACAGACTCTTGTCCACCTCGAGCATCGCGCCGCTGGTCTGCTGATCGGCCCCCGAGCGGTGCGCGAAGGTCTCCCCGACTGTGACACTCGGCACGAAGCGCAGCGTCGCGGCGTCGTTGGCGGCGGCCGCCTGCTGCTCGGCCGTGCGCACCAGCGCCAGATCGAGGTTGTTCAGTCCCGCCAGGCGCAGCGCGGTGGCAAGATCGATCTGCTGCACGGTGCCGCTCGGCGGCGCCGGCGGCTCCTCGGCCTGGCTGAGCGCGCTACCGAGCAGCAGCGCGGCGGCCGCGGCCGCACTTAACCATCGGAACCGCCGCATCACGGGGCAGCCTTGCGCGTCGCGGCGGCAATGGCGCCGGGCGAGGTGGCGCTGAGCTGCACCGACACGTACATCCCCGGCAGCAGACGGTGCCCCGGGTTGGCCATGTCGATCTCGGCCAGCATGGTCTGGCTCTCGCGCGAGAGCGCGTAGCTGACGCGGGTGATCTTCACCGGAATACGCACGCCCGGCAGGTCCACCGAGGAGACCACCGCCGGGCATCCGGGCCGCACCGAAGGCGCGGTGCGCTCCGGCACGGGGATCTGCACGCGCACGCGGCTGAGGCTCATCAGCGTCACGATGGCCGCGCCCTTGGGGTCGCCCGCGGTCGGCACCGCGACGAATGCGCCCGGATCGACGTAGCGGGCGGTGATCGTCCCGGAGAACGGCGCGGTGACCCGCGCGTAGCGCAGCAACGCCTCGACGCGGTCGAGCTCGGCCTGGGCCACCTCCACCCGTCCGCGATACCGGTCCACCTGCTCCGGCGTCACCAGATCGGGCGCCGCCTTGGCCGCCTGCTGGATGCGCGCATAGTTGCGCGCGGCCACATCGAGCTGGGCGCGGTACTTGACCCGGTCGGCCGCGAGCTCGGGCACCTCGAGCTCGGCGATGAGCTGCCCGGCCTTGACCCGGTCGCCCTTGTCCACCGGGATCGCCTTGACGAAGCCGGCGACCTTGGCGGTGATCACCGCCGCCTGGTAGGCGACCACGTGCGCCGGCAACACCAGCGCCTCAGTCCTCGGCCCGGCCGGCTCACCGGCCTGCGCACGGGCAAGACCCGCGAGCAGCACCGCCGCGCCGAGCGCCGCGGCCAGTCCCCGCCACCACCCTGCGGCGGACCCCCGGCTCGGCCGGCTCGTTGCACTGCGTGTCATCGTCGTTCCTCCTCAGCCTGCAATTCGGGTCGGATCATCCGGGTCGAGCGAAGGCGAGCGGCGCGGCGCCTTCGCCCGGATCAAGGCAAACACCGCGGGCAACACCCACAGCGTCGCGAGCGTCGCGAGCGCCAGTCCGCCGATCACCGCCCGTCCGAGCGGTGCGGACTGCTGCCCGCCCTCGCCCCAGCCGGCGGCCATCGGCAACATGCCGGCCATCATCGCAAGCGTCGTCATGACAATCGGCCGCAGGCGGCTCACCGCGCCGGACACGCCCGCCTCGGCCGCGCTCTGACCCTCCAGGCGGGCGCGCTCGGCGAACGTCACGAACAGGATCGCGTTCGCGATCGCCACGCCGACCGCCATGATCGCGCCGATGAACGATTCCAGATTGAGCGTCGTGCCGGTCGTGAGCAGCATCAGCACCACCCCGACCAGCACCGCCGGCACGCTCGCCATGGCCACGAGCGCGAGCTCCCAGGACTGGAAGTTCGCCACCAGCAGCAGCGCGATCACGAACACCGCGAGCAGCAGCCCGCCGCTGAGCGCACCCATCAGCTCGGTCATGGTCTGAACCTCACCGCGCACCGCCACCGTCACGCCGGCCGGTGGCTCCCCGGCGGCCGCGAGCGCCCGCTGCACCTGCCCTGCGGCCGCCCCGAGGCTGGTGCCCTCGATGTTGGCGGTCACCGCAACGTAATGCTGGTTGTTGTAATCGTCGTACTCCCCGACCACGGTGCCCGGATCGATGGCCCCGAGATTGCGCAGCAGGTGCGTCGCACCGCCCGATCCGGTCACCGGTACGTTGCGCAGATCCTCGATCGAGGCAAGGTGATGCTGCGGGATCTGCACCTGTACGGCGTAGGAGATCCCATTCGGGGCGGCCCAGAACACCCGCTGGGTGTAGCGGCTGGAGGCGGTCGAAGGCGTCAAGGACTGGATCACGTCCTTCTGGGTCACCCCGAGAACCCCGGCGCGCTCGCGGTCCACCTCGACCCGCACCGAGGGATAATCCAGCGGCTCACCGAACTGCACGTCGCGCAGCGTGCCGATCGTCGCGAGCCGCTCGCGGATGCGCTCGGCGTAGCGCCGGTCCTGCTCGAGGTCCGGGCCCACCGCATCAACCTCGATAGGCGTGGAGGCACCGAAGCTCATCACCCGGCTGATGATGTCGGCAGGCTCGAACGAGAGTTGCACGTTCGGCAGCTCCCGGGTGATGTCGCGGCGCAGCCGGTCGCGAAAGGCGGCCAGATCCAGCTGCACGTCGCGCTTGAACTGCACCTGCAGCACCGCCTCCTGCGGGCCGCTGTTCCAGAGGTAGATGAAGTTGCTCGGATAGGACGCGCCGTGCACCCCGGCGAAGGCGAGCGAGACCTGCACCGAGTGCTCGCCGGCCTCGCGCTTGATCAGCCCGAGCGCGCGCTGGGCGGCCTGGACGGTCAGATCGAGGCGCGTGCCGGCCGGCATGCGCAGGCGCATCTGCACCTGCGCCTGTCCCGACTCGGCGCGCGGGAAGATGTCCGCCCCGAGGCGCGGGGCAAGCAGCGCCAGGAGCGCCGCGCACACGGTGAGGTAGCCGACCAGCACCGGCACGCGCCGGCGCACCAGCGGCTCGAGGTGCCGGCGGTAGGCGGCCTGCAGGTGCACGAAGGAGTTCGACTCGCTGTCCGAGGCCTCCCCGGCGTGGTGCCAGGCGCGGAACGCCCACACCGACAGCACCGGCACCAGCGTGTTGGCGAGCAGGTAGGAGGCGATCATCGAGAAGCCGACGGCGAGGGACAGCGGCACGAACAGCGCGCGCGCCGCGCCCACCATGGCGAACGACGGCAGGAACACCGCCACGACGCACAGCATCGCGATCAGCAGCGGGATCACCACCTCGTGCGAGGCATCGAGCACCGCGTGCTCGACGGTCTCCTTGTGCACCAGGTGGGTGTGGATGTTCTCGATCACCACCGTCGACTGATCGACCAGGATGCCTACCGCGAGCACCAGTCCGCCGAGGGTCATGATGTTGATGCTCTGCCCGGTGAGCCACAGCGCGAACACCGCGGCGAGCAGCGAGATCGGAATGTTCAGCACCACGATGAAGGCGCTGCGCCAGTCGCGCAGAAACAGCAGCACCATCGCCCCGGCGAGCAGCGCCCCGAGCGCCCCCTCCATGGTGAGACTGCCGATCGCCCGGGTGACGAACGGCGACTGGTCCATCACGTAGCTCACGCTCACATCAGCCGGCAGCGCGGAGCGGAAGCGCGCGAGGTTGGCCTTGACCTCGTTGACCACGTTGAGCGTCGAGGCGTCCGCGCGCTTGATGACCGGCATGTACACGGTCGGCGAGCCGTTCACGAGCGCGACGCTGGTGGTGATGTCGGCGGCGTCCGCAACCGAGCCGACATCGCGCACGAACACCGCCGGGAACGTCCCGGTGCGGATCGGGACCGCCGCGAGGTCCTGCAGGTTCCTGGCGATGGAGTTGAGCTCGACGACCGGGTAGCGCGAGCCCAAGTCGATGTTGCCCGAGGGGCTGATGGTCTCAGCCTTGGCGATGGCGCTGACGACCTGGTCCGAGGACACCCCGTAGGCCTGCAGCCGGGCCGGATCGAGCGAGACGACCACGGTGCGCGCGCTGCCGCCGAAGGGGGCCTCGGCGGACACGCCGGGCAGCGTCGCGAACATTGGCCGCACCGTGTTCAGGGCGAGGTCCTGCATCTGCTCGACGGTGCGGTGCGGGCTGGAGAATGCGAGGTAGCCGACCGGGACGCTGCCGGCATCGAAACGCACCACGAACGGCGGCACCGCCCCGGGCGGCATGTAGGCGTGCGCCCGGTTGACGTACTGCACGGTCTGCGCCATGGCCTGGGACATGTTGGTGCCGGGCTGGAAAGTGAGCTTCAGCAGCGCCGCGCCCTCGATCGAGCGCGCCTCGACCGAGCGGATGCCATCGATGTACAGGAAGTTGTATTCGTAGTAATAGGTGAGGAAGCCCTCCATCTGGGCCGCCGTCATGCCCGGGTAGGGCTGGGCCACGTAGATCGTCGGGACCCCGAGCGGCGGAAACACGTCCGCGGGCATCTTCGAGATCGCCAGCAGCGCGCCGGCGATCGCGCCGACGACCAGGACGAACACGGTGTAGGGGCGCCGCAGCGCGAGCCGCACGAGACTCATCAGCCCTTCTGCCTTTCGATCGCAGGCGGCCGTGTGGCCGCGTTGCTCGAGACAGTAGCCGGGTCATCCTGACGGCAGCATGACCTGAAGATGACCGATCGGTCATCTGGCGGACAATGGGCAGCAGTTGTGAGCCGTTGCGCGTGCGGCGCGCGATTTGTCCCTACGAGGCTTGTGGAAAGTACAGCTGGACGGTGGTGCCCCGGCCGACCGTGCTCTCGATGCGCAGCGTGCCACCGTGCAGGTCCATGATGGACTTGACGATCGCAAGACCGAGCCCCGAGCCGCCCGGTCCGCCGGCCCGCGCCGGATCGACGCGGTAGAAGCGATCGGTGAGCTTCGGCAGATGCTCCGGCGCGATGCCGATGCCCGTGTCGCTGACCCGCAGGTTGAAGCCGCCGTCGGCGCTGTTCTCGCCCTCGATGCGCACGCGCCCGCCGCGCGGGGTGTGCTTCAGGGCGTTGGAGACCAGGTTGCTCAGCGCCCGACGCAGCAGGGACGGATCGGCGAACACCTGTCCGGCGCCCGCGCAGCTGAACTCCACGCCCGACTCCTCGGCGAGCATCTGGTAGAACTCCTCGACCGCCTGCATCTCGTGCGCCGCATCGAGCGGTGCGCGCTCCGGAGCGCGGCGCGTGTGCTCGGCGTAGGCGAGAAACAGCATCCGGTCGATCATGCGCGCCAGGCGACCGTACTCCTCGAGCGCCGAGTGCAGCACCTCGCGGTACTCCGGCGCGCTGCGCTCATGAGCCAGCGCGACCTGCGCCTCGCCCATCAGGTTGTTGATCGGGGTGCGCAGCTCGTGGGCGAGATCGGCCGAGAACTGCGTGATCCGCTCGAAGGACTGCTGCAGCCGCTCGAGCATCCCGTCGAACGCCGCGGCGAGCGCGGTGAGCTCGGCCGGCCAGGCGGTCGCACCGATCCGCTCGTGCAGCTGCTCGGCGCCGATGCGCTCGGTGGCGCGCGTGATGGCGGCGATGGGCCTGAGTCCGCGCCGGGCGATCCACACGCCGATCGCCGCGGCGAGCAGCACGCCGCCGGCGAGCACGAGGATCATCCGCTGCAGGTAGCCCTCGAGCAGCCGCTGCACCGAGCCCATGTCGAGCGCGGCCTGCAGTCGCCACGGCGAGGTCGGCTCGAGCGCTCCGGGGATCGCCGCGGAGACGAGCAGGAAGCGGCGGTGATCGCGCTCGAGCTCCCCTCTGGCCTCACTCGCCCCCGGTGCCACCCAGGGAAACACCTCATCGGGCAGCAACGTGCTCATGCCGCGCGTCTCGACGAGCACGCGGCGGTGCGCGTCGAGCACCCGCAGCAGGAAGCGCGAGCGGAAGTTGCGTGAGATCTCCGCCTCCTCGGCCACCTTCGGGGCGATGCCCGTGGTTCCCCCGGGCACGCGCTCGAGCAGCCGGGTGACCACGCTCACCTTCTCATCGAGGGAGGCCCAGCTGGAATCATCGAGACTGTGCTGCAGTCCGAAGTAAAAGACCGCCGAGGCCACCCCGAGCAGCGCGAGCGCCGCGATCGTGTAATAGACCGACAGCCACGTCGCCATCGCCGCGCGGCGCGGCCGTTCGGGAGCGTTACGGGCGCGCTTCCAGAACATAGCCCATGCCGCGGACCGTGTGGATGAGCTTGACCGGGAACGGATCGTCCACCTTGCGCCGCAGACGCCGCACGGCCACGTCCACCACGTTGCTGTCGCTGTCGAAGTTCATGTCCCAGACCTGCTCGGCGATCACCCAGCGCGAGAGCACCTCGCCCTGGCGGCGCGCGAGCAGCGACAGCAGCGCGAACTCCTTCGGCGCCAGATCGAGCTTCAGCGCGCCGCGCTGCGCCCGGCGGGCGAGCAGGTCGAGCCGCAGGTCGGCGATCTGCAGCACCTCCGGCTGGCGCTCGGCGCGCCGGCGCAGCAGCGCACGCACCCGCGCCAGCAGCTCGGTGAAGGCATACGGCTTGACCAGGTAATCATCCGCCCCGAGCTCCAGGCCCCTCACCCGGTCCTGCACTTCCCCGCGCGCGGTCAGAAAGAGCACCGGTGTGGACTTGCCGCTGCGGCGCACATCCGCGACGATCGACCAGCCATCGAGGCGCGGCAGCATCGCATCGAGGATGATCAGGTCGTAGTCCATGTTGAGGGCCCGGAACCGGCCCTCCTCGCCGTCCTCGGCGACATCGGCGATGAATCCCGCCTCGGTCAGTCCTTCGCGCAGGAATGCCGCGGTTTTCTTCTCGTCCTCTATGATCAGGATGCGCATGGCGGGCTCGCATCAGTGTACACAGTCCCCGCTCCGGGCGCGCGGGGTGCAAAAACGGCTTGCCCGCCGGGCGCGCTCGCCTTATAAAGCCGCCCTGCCCGTGTTCGGATCGTCCCCCCCAGACACCTCGCGCCGCATCGGAGCCATGTCCCCCACCCTCGAGCTCACCCAGGCCCTGATGTCCCGCCGCTCGGTCACGCCGGCCGACGAAGGCTGTCAGGAGCTGATGATCGAGCGGCTGCGCGCGGCCGGCTTTCGGATCGAGCCGCTGCCGTTTGGCAACGTGGCGAACTTCTGGGCCTCGCGCGGCGGCGAGCCCGGCCCGGTGCTGTGCTTCGCCGGGCACACCGACGTCGTGCCCACCGGACCGCTCGAGGAGTGGCTGAGCGACCCGTTCACCCCGACGCTGCGCGAGGGCATGCTCTACGGCCGGGGGGCCGCCGACATGAAAAGCGGCCTCGCCGCGATGGTGACGGCCGCCGAGGCGTTCGTGGCGGCCCACCCGCGCCATCGCGGGCGGATCGCCTTTCTCATCACCAGCGACGAGGAAGGCCCGTCCGTCGACGGCACCAAGCGGGTTGCAGCCCTGCTCGGGGAGCGCGGCGAGCGCATCGACTGGTGCGTGGTGGGCGAGCCCTCGAGCGAACGGACCATCGGGGACACCATCAAGATCGGCCGGCGCGGCTCATTCAGCGGCCGGCTGACCGTGCACGGCGTGCAGGGACACGTGGCCTACCCGCAGCTCGCCGAGAACCCCGTGCACACCCTCGCCCCGGCGCTCGCCGAACTCACCCAGCGCGTGTGGGACCAGGGCACCGAGCACTTCGAGCCGACCAGTTTCCAGATCTCCAACCTCAACGCCGGCACCGGCGCCCCGAACGTCATTCCCGGAGAGCTCAAGGCGCGCTTCAATCTGCGCTACTCGCCGGTGCAGACGCTCGCGGGGCTGAAGCAGACCGTCGAGGGCATCCTCAACAAGCACGGCGTGCGCTTCACGATCGAGTGGTACCTGTCCGGGGAGCCGTTCTACACGCCCCCCGGGCCGCTCTGCGAGGCGGTCTGCACGGCCATCCGCTCGGTCACCGGTGCCGCGCCGCGGCTGTCCACCGGCGGGGGCACCTCGGACGGGCGGTTCATCGCCCCGCTCGGGGCACAAGTGGTCGAGCTCGGTGTGGTGAATGCGAGCATTCACAAGGTCAACGAGTGCGTGCGCGTCGCGGACATCGACGCGCTGCACCAGATGTACTTCAACGTGCTCGTGAACCTGCTGGCCTGAGCGCGCGCAGGTTGACCGTGATCCCGGCGGTGGCCAGGCCGATCGTGCACAGCGCCACCCACTCGGGCATCGAGAGCCCGACGAACGTCCAGTTCACCACGCCGCACTCACCGCTGCCGTTGAGCACCTTGCGGATCACCGCGGTCACCGGCATGAACTTCAGCATCACCGAGAGCGGCGCCCCGCAGGAGGGGACCTCCCAGGGCGGCAGGTGCTGCAGGTAGATCTGCCGCCCCGCCACCGCGAGGGTCGCCAGTGCCGCGACCGCGAGCAGCAGCGCATAGACGCCGGCGCCCACGCGGCGCGGATGCTGCAGGCCAGCGAGCAGAAACACCACCCCCAGGCTCACGATGCCGATGCGCTGGAAGATGCAAAGCGGACACGGATCGAGGTGCAGATCGAACTGCGCATAGAGCGCGTAGCCGATCAGGGCGGCGCAGAGCGCGAAGCCGATGAGGTTCACCGGGCGGCGCAGCGCATCGCGCGCGAATGCCGTGCGCAACGGGCCGATCGCGCTCATGGCGTCTCGCCCCCGCGCGCATCGGCCGCGGCGTTGCGCTGACTGAGTGCGCGCTCGACGTCCTCCAGGGACGTGTGGCGCACGTCCTTGCCGTAGACCATGTAAATGACGTACTCGGCGATGTTCTTGGCGTGATCGCCGATCCGCTCCAGCGAGCGCACCACCCACATCACATCGAGCGCCCGGCGGATGGTGCGCGGGTCTTCCATCATGAAGGTGATGCTCTGGCGCTGGATGGCCTCGTACTCCTCGTCGACCAGCCGGTCCTGGCGCGCCACCTGCAGCGCCGCCTCGGCGTCCATGCGCGCGAACGCATCGAGCGCCGCGTGCACCATCTCGGTGACGATGCGCCCGAGGTGCTTGATCTCGCGGTACTTGTCGGCGGGCCGCTCGAGCGCCGCGAGTCGCGAGGCGATGTAACCGATCTTCTCGCCCTCATCGCCCATGCGCTCAAGGTCGGTGATGGTCTTGATGATGGCGACGATGACGCGCAGGTCGCCCGCCGCCGGGGCGCGCGTGGCGAGGATGCGGCTGCACTCCTCGTCGATCGACACCTCCATGTTGTTCACCTGGTGGTCGGCGAGCGCCACGGACTCCCCGAGGGCGCTGTCGGCCTCGAGCAGCGCGTTGATCGCCTTGTCGATCTGCTGCTCGACGAACCCGCCCATCGAGAGCACCTTGGTGCGCACGCGCTCGAGGTCCTCGTTGAAGCGGCGGGAGATGTGATGAGTCAGGTCGGCGGTTTCCATCAGGCGGCACCTCTCGGATTGCCTGCGATCATAACCGAAGCGCCCGGCACTAGCCGCTCAGGCGCTCACCCTGCCCGGCGAGCACGCGCTCGGGCGGGAAGTGGCAGGTGAAGGTGCTGCCCTTGCCCGCGGTGCTCACGATCTCGAGCTCAGCCCCGTGGCGCTGCAGCACGTGCTTGACGATGGCCAGGCCGAGACCCGACCCGCCGGTGGCCCGCGAGCGGCCCGGATCGACCCGGTAAAACCGCTCGGTGAGCCGCGGCAGGTGCTCGGCCGGGATGCCGATGCCGGTGTCGGTGACGGCGAAGTGTCCGCCCTCGAAATCGCTCCACCAGCGCATCTCGATCGAGCCCTCGGACGGGGTGTACTTGGCGGCGTTGTCGACCAGGTTGGCAAATGCCGAGTGGATCTCCGACTCCTTGCCGATCAGGGCCGCGTCCGAGTCGATCCGCAGGCGGACCTCGCGCGGGTGCGCCGGCCGGGCGAGCACGTCGCGGCGCAGCAGCGCCATCAGTCCGGCGACATCGAGCGGCTCGCCGCCGGCGCGCTCGTCGGTCTCCTCCAGGCGCGACAGCTCGAGCAGATCGCGCACGATGGCCGTCATGCGCTCGGCCTGGCGGCGCATCTCGGCGATGGGCGTGGTGAATTCCGGATCGAGCCCCGGGTCCTGAGCGAGCGTCTCGAGGTAACCGGAGATCACGGTGAGCGGCGAGCGCAGCTCGTGCGAGGCGTTGGCCACGAAATCCCGCCGCACCGCCTCGAGGCGCATCTGCCGGGACACGTCCGCCGCGAGCAGCAGCTGCTGGCCGTCGCCGTAGGCAACCAGCTGCACCGAGAGGTAGCTGTCCGGCGGGCTCGAGCGGCGCACCACCACGGGGTTGGCGTAATCGCCCTTCTCGAGGTAACGGGCGAACTGCGGCTCGCGCAGCAGATTCTCGATGCGCACCCCGACATCGACCGCGTGGCGCAGCCCGAGCAGGCGCGCGGCCATGCGGTTGAACCAGACGATCTCGCGCTGCGCGTTGAGGATGACCACCCCGTTCGGCAGCGCCGCGGTCGACAGCTGCAGCTGGCGCATCAGCTGCACGAAGCGCTCCTTGTGGAAGCGCTTGCGCCGGTGCAGCCGCGCAATGAGCGAGATGACCGTGCCCCACACGCCGCGCGCCTCGGGCGGCTCGGCAACGCTCCGGTGCTGCAGCCACCACTCGACGCGGTAGAGCAGCGCGAGGTGCCAGAGCAGATACGCCCCGAGGGCGAGCGCCACCCCGCCCCAGGGCCGCCCGGCCAGCGCCCCGAGCAGCAGCCCGGCGAGTGCCGCGCCGGCGACCCGGGCCGCGGCGTAGCCGAGCGCCTGGGTTGCCGGTCGCATCACTCCGCCTTGGCGGAGAATCGGTAGCCGGAGCCGCGCACGGTCTGCACGAAGCGCTCCAGGCCGAACTTCTCGAGTGACTTGCGCAGGCGGCGCACGTGCACGTCGATGGTGCGCTCCTCGACGTAGACGTTCCCGCCCCAGAGGCGGTCGAGCAGCTGCTCGCGGCTGAACACCCGCTCCGGGTGGGTCATGAAGAACTCGAGCATGCGGTACTCGGTCGGACCGAGCGGGACGGTCTGCTCCCCGACGGTGATGCGCTGGCCCTGCTGGTCGAGCTTCAGCGCCTCGAACTCCACCACGTGATCGAGACTCACCGCCCCGGATCGGCGCAGCACCGCGTTGATGCGGGCCACGAGCTCGCGCGGCGAGAACGGCTTGGTGATGTAGTCGTCGGCACCGGTCTCGAGGCCGGCGACCTTGTCGCCCTCCTCGGCGCGCGCGGTCAGCATGATGACCGGCAGCTCGCGGGTGTCGCGGTCGCGCTTGAGGGTACGGGTCAGCTCCAGGCCGCTCATGTCCGGCAGCATCCAGTCGATCAGAACGAGGTCGGGGCGCTGATCGGCGAGCGCCTCACGCGCCTCACGATAATCGACCGCCTCGCGGACCTCAAATCCGGCGCGGCGCAGGCCGAAGGCGATCATCTGGCGGATCGCCGGTTCATCTTCCACGATGAGGATTCGTTTTGCCGTCATGATGCGCGCCCGGGAAGCGCGGCTATTTGAAGACAGCTGTGTTGCAGAATCATGACAGTGCAGCATATCTGTCACGGTGCCGGAGGTTGCGCGACCGTGTCACGGACATACACCGGGACCGCCTCCTCCGGCGCGAGCAGCCGACCGGCCTGCACCTCCGGCAGCGCCAGCTGCACAACCTCCCGTGCGCTCGGCAGCAGCCGCTCCCAGCCGGCCGGTACGGTGACGCCGGTGTGCGCGGCAAGCTCAGGGTAGGCGGCAAAGCCCCGCCCCGCCCCGCGCGCCCCGCGCCACGGGCTGCCCAGCGTCCCCGGCGCCCCCACCCGCTCCGCGCTCTGGGGCTCGGCCAGCGCGCCGTGGCGCGCATACAGCGCCCAGTACACCTCGCCCATGCGCGCATCGTTGCAGACCAGCACGCGCTCGCTGCTCTCATCCAGCCCGAGCGCACGCTGCGCGACGGCGCGCAGATCCGACACCGCCACCACGCCGAGCCCGGCCCCGAAGGCGAGCCCCTGGGCGACGCTCGCGGCCAGGCGTACACCGGTGAAGGAGCCCGGGCCGCGCCCGAATGCGAGCGCATCGAGCGCTCCGAGCGAGATACCGGCCTCGGCGAGCAGCGCATCGATCATCGGCAGCAGATGCTCGGCATGGCCGCGCGGGGTCTCGAGCTGCCGCTCGAGCACCTGCTCCCCGATGCGCAGCGCCGCCGAGCAGTTCTCGGTGGCCGTATCGAGCGCGAGCAGCCTCACGGCAGCGCCTCCCGGGGCAGCGGTGCGCCCACGCGCCGGCTGAGAAACTCGATGGCGTCGGCCTGGCGGTGGGTGCGGGTCATCGGCGGCAGCGCCGCGAGCAGCACCTTGCCGTAGCCGCGCGTGCCGAGCCGCGGGTCGCAGATGGCCACGACCCCGACGTCCTGCTCGCTGCGGATCAACCGACCGACGCCCTGCTTCAAGGCGAGCGCCGCCTCGGGCAGTTGGTAGTCGCGGAACGCGTTGGCGCCGGTGGCCTCCAAGTGCGCGATGCGGGCGCGCACCAGCGGATCGTCCGGTGAGGCGAACGGCAGTTTCTCGATGACCACCAGCCGCAGTGCATCCCCTTTGACGTCCACGCCCTCCCAGAAGCTCGCCGTGCCGAACAACACCGCGTTGCCGTCGGCGCGGAACGTCTGCAGCAGCCGCTCGCGCGGCGCCTCGCCCTGCACCAGCAGCCGCCAGCGCGCAAGCGGCGCCCCGGCGGTGCGCCACAGCGCGGCGGCCCGCTCGAGCGAGCGATGGCTGGTGAACAGCACGAACGCGCCACCGCCGGCGGCCTCGACGAGCGTGCGCGCCACACGCAGCACCGCCGCCAGGTGCTCCGGACTGTGCGGCGCGGGCAGCGACTCGGGCAGGTACAGCAGGCTCTGGCGGGCGAAGTCGAAGGGACTGTCGATGCGCAGCGTGTCCGCCTCGGTGAGACCGAGGCGGCTGGTGAAATGGCTGAAATCCTCCCCGAGCGAGAGCGTCGCGGAGGTGAAGATCCACGCGCAGGGGCGCGCGCGCACCAGCCCCTGGAAGCGCGGCGCGATGTCGAAGGGCATCAGGCTGAGCGTGAACCCGCGGCGCAGCGGCTGGACGCAGCGGGCGCCCTCGAGCGAGTCGAGCGAGGCGATGCGCTCGAGGTTCGCCGCGAGTTCCGCGCACCGCTCGGCGAACGAGGCGAGCGGCGCATCGGGCTCCCCGCCGCGCAGCCGCTCGGTGAGCTCCCCGAGGCGTGCGCGCAGACGCGCGAGGTCCGCACCGAGCAGCGGCTCGGCCTCCTCCCACTCGAGCCGACCGCCGCGTCCCTCCAGCGCCTGCCCCATGTGCGCCAGGCAGGCACGCACCGCCGCGGTGATCTCAAGCAGCGCCCGTGCCGGGGCACCACCCTGGCGCATCCGACCCTCGAGGTCCGCCAGCAGCGTCTCGATCCGCCGGCTGCCCACTTCGGCCCCGAAGAACTGCGTGGCGAGGTCCGCGATCTGATGCGCCTCATCGAGGATGACGGCATCGGCCGCGCCGAGCAGATCGCCGAAGCCGTCCTCCTTCAGTGCCAGGTCCGCCAGCAGCAGGTGATGGTTGACGATGACCACGTCGGCCTCGATCGCGGCGCGGCGGGCGAGCGCGACGTGGCAGCGTGAGAGCTCGGGGCAGCGCACGCCGAGGCAGTTGTCGCGGGTCGAAGTCACCTCGCCCCACACCGGATCGGAGTCGGCGAGCCCGCCGACCTCCGCCAGGTCGCCGCTGCGGGTGGTGAGCGCCCAGCGCCGGATGCGCTCCAGGGGCGAGTCGGCCGTGGCGTCCTCGCCGCCGAGCGGCAGGGGCAGCGCGCTCTCACCCGGTCCGAGGCGGTAACGGCAGAGGTAGTTGGAGCGCCCTTTCAGCAGCGCCACCGTGGCCGGCCGGCCGAGCGCGCGGGCCACCAGCGGCAGATCCTTGGCGTAAAGCTGGTCCTGCAGGGTGCGCGTGCCGGTGGAGATCAGCACCCGGGCGCCGGAGAGCAGCGCCGGCACCAGGTACGCGAAGGTCTTGCCCGTGCCGGTGCCGGCCTCGACGACCAGCGACTCGCGCCGGGCGATCGCCGCGGCAACGCGCTCGGCCATCCGCCACTGCGGCTCGCGCACGGTGAAGTCCGGCAGCGCAGCCTCGAGCGGACCGGCGGGCCCGAAGATGTCCTGAAGATCCAGCATCCGCGCATTGTACGGTGCCCGCACGCCCGCTCGCCGCGCCGGTTCGGCCCGGCCAGGGTGCGTCGCCCGCCGGGCGGTGTGCGATTATGGAACAAATCGGCTCCTATTATCGTACTTTATAAGGAGGGCTCCGGTCCGCGGCTATACTGATTCCAAGAGCCGGCGGGTTCCCCCGCCCCCTTGGCGCCGCCCGGGACTGCCCCGCGACGCCACCCCAGATGAGGTACCGCGAGCATGGCCACTGCCTCTCCTCTGCCGATTCCGATGTCGCAGCTGAGCCGTGCCGTCACGGACTGGGTCGATGCGGTCGCGCAGCTGACGCAACCGGAGAGCGTGCACTGGTGCGAGGGCACCCGGGCCGAGCGCGAGGCGCTCACCAGCGCCCTGGTGCGCGAAGGACAGCTGCTCAAGCTCGATCCGAAGACCTATCCGGACTGCCACCTGTACCGCTCCGATCCGGCCGACGTGGCGCGGGTCGAGCACCTGACCTACATCTGCACCCGCTCGAAGGACGACGCCGGCCCGAACAACAACTGGATGGAACCTCAGGCCGCGCATGCCAAGATGCGTGAGCTGTTCCGCGGGTGCATGCGCGGGCGCACGCTGTACGTGATTCCCTACTGCATGGGCCCGGTCGACTCGCCGCTCGCGCGCTGCGGCGTCGAGATCACCGACAGCGCCTACGTCGCCATCAACATGCTGATCATGACCCGCGCCGGACGCGAGGCACTCGAGCGCATCGCGCGCGAGGACACGTTTGTGCGCGGGCTGCACTCGACCGGGGAGCTCGACCCGAACCGGCGCTTCATCATGCACTTTCCGGAGGAGCTCTCGATCGAGAGCTACGGCTCCGGCTACGGCGGCAACGCGCTGCTCGGCAAGAAGTGCCACGCGCTGCGCGTGGCGAGCTGGCAGGCACGCGCGGAAGGCTGGCTCGCCGAGCACATGCTCATCGTCGGCCTGCGCGATCCGCGCGGAGCAACCCACTACGTGGCGGCGGCCTTTCCCTCCGCCTGCGGCAAGACCAACCTCGCGATGCTGATTCCGCCGGACACCCTGCCCGGCTGGGAAGTGTTCACGGTGGGCGATGACATCGCATGGCTCCATCCCGGCGCGGA
This sequence comes from Pseudomonadota bacterium, assembly GCA_021815925.1. GTDB lineage: Bacteria > Pseudomonadota > Gammaproteobacteria > Steroidobacterales > Steroidobacteraceae > 13-2-20CM-66-19. The sequence goes on from JAKAZL010000018.1 coordinate 18,910, forward strand.
CGGGCGGCTGTGGGCCATCAATCCCGAGGCGGGCTACTTCGGGGTGGTCCCGGGCACCAACCCGCAGACCAACCGCAATGCCTACGAGATGATCCGGCGCGACACGCTGTTCACCAACGTCGCGCTCACCGCCGATCACCATCCGTGGTGGGAGGGTCTGCCCGACGGCAGGCCGGTGACTGACTGGCAGGGCCGCCCGTTCGACCCGGCGCGCGGCCCGGCCGCGCACCCCAACTCACGCTTCACCGTCGCCGCCACGCGCAATCCGGCGTGCTCGCCGCTGATCGACGATCCACGCGGGGTGCCGATCTCGGCGATCATCTTCGGCGGCCGGCGCCGCGAGGTGGCCCCGCTCGTCTACGAGGCGCGCGACTGGGCCCATGGGGTGCTGGTCGGGGCGTCCGTCGCCTCCGAGACCACCGCCGCGGCGGTGGGCCAGGTCGGGGTGGTGCGGCGCGATCCGATGGCGATGCAGCCGTTCTGCGGCTACAACTTCGGTGACTACTGGCGCCACTGGCTCGCGGTCGGGGCGCGGCTGTCGCGTCCGCCGCGGATCTTCCACGTCAACTGGTTCCGGCGCGATGCCGAGGGGAAATTCCTCTGGCCGGGCTTCGGGGAGAACCTGCGGGTGCTCGCCTGGATGCTCGAGCGCTGCGCGGGCACCGCCGGGGCGATCGATGCGGGCATCGGCCTGCTGCCGCGCGCCGAGGACCTCGATACCCGCGGCCTGAAGGTCGAGCCGCAGGCACTGGCGACGCTGCTGTCGGTCGATGCGCCGCTGTGGCGCAAGGAAGTCAGCGAGGTGCGCGCCTACCTCGAGCAGTACGGGGCGCGGCTGCCGCAGCAGATGCTGGCGGAGCTGAGCCGCACCGCCGCCGCACTCGGCGACTGAGGCGGCGGGCGCCGCCTACTCGCGCTCGCAGACGAAGCGGATGGTGTGAGGCGAGTCCGACTCGGGGATGCGCCCCAGGCTGATCAGGCCGCCGCCCTTCAACTGCAGCGAATCGCGCCGCACAAAGGACTCCTCGCCGTTGGCATCGCGCACGAACGTGCCGTTGGTGCTGTGGTCGATCAGGTTGAACTTGTGGCGCGCGAACTCGATGCGCGCATGCAGCCGTGAGACCAGGCTCCCCTTGACGACCAGATCGTTCTCATCGGCCCGTCCGATGGTGAGGATCGGACGTCCCTCATCGACCAGCAGCTCCTGATCGAGCCACCACAGGCGCAGCCGGGTGTAAGCGGAGCGGTCCGTCTCGTGGCCCACGGCGCGCACCATGCTGGTGACGTCATCGGCCTGCCAGAGCACCTCGTACAGCGGCACCTCGTTGCGCTGGCCCTTGATCGGCGCGGTGTCGATCAGGCGGCAGGCCGCACGCCACTGGCTGGAAAGCTGCGCGACCGTCGCCTCGGTAATGATGATCTGACCGGCCTTCGCCTGGCTGGTCATGCGGTTGGCCGTGTGCACGGTCGAGCCGAACACGTCCTCGGCCTCGAGGACCACCGGTCCGAAATGGCACCCGACACGGATCGCCACCGGCTGTCCGTCGACACGCAGCTGGCTGCTCGCACCGATCTGTTTCTGCATCTGGGCGGCGGCATTCAGCGCCTCGTCGGCGCTCGGGAAAGTCGCCATGACCTCATCGCCCATGGTCTTGATGACCGTGCCGTGGCACTGCTCGGTCGCGCCGCGCATGACCTCGATGCACATCGAGACCATGTCGCGCGCGCGCTGGTCTCCCATGCGCTCGTAGAGCCGGGTCGACCCGACCACGTCCGCGAACAAGACAGCCAGCTCGGCATCCTGACCCGTCGATTGGGCGGTCAACCGTCCTCCCCCTGGTGTTGAATGTCCTGATTAGACATAAGTCCGCGGAACGATTATACGCGAGGCGGGCTGGCGCGCTATGACGGGAGCCACAAACCGGCTACGCCGCCGAGGCCCCCGCCTCCCCGGGCGAGCGCAGGACGGCCGCCGCGCGGCGGATCAGGCCGGCATCGGCCCCCGCCTTGCGCGCCCCCTCGCTCATCATCCGCCGGTACTCCCGTGCCCCCGGCTCCCCGGCATACAACCCCAGCATGTGCCGGGTGATGCTGCCGAGCGAATGCCCCTCGGCCAAGCGGCGCTCGGCATATTGGGCCATGCGCTCAAGCAGCGCCTCGCGGGACGGCACGCTCGAGCTCGGATCGAGGGCCCGCTGCAGCTCCGCGAGCAGCGCCGGGCGGTGGTAGGCCTCCCGGCCGAGCATCACCCCGTCACACCAGGCAAGCGCCGCCATCGCCGCATCGGCGGTGCGCACACCGCCGTTCAGAACCACCGGCAGACCGGCAAAGGTCGCCTTCAGGCGCCGCACCACCTCATAACGCAGGGGCGGGATCTCACGGTTGTCCTTCGGCGAGAGGCCGCCCAGCACGGCCTTGCGCGCATGCACGATCGCCACCCGGGAGCCGGCCTCGCTCGAGAGCGCGACGAACTCCCGCAGTGCCGCGAAATCCGCCTCGTCATACCGCTGCAGCGCACCGGCCACGGCGCTGCGAGCGCCACTGACGACCCCGATGCGCATCTTGACGGTCACCGGCACGCTCACCGCCCGGACCATCGCCGCCACGCACTCGGCCACCCGCTGCGGCTCACGCATCAGGCAGGCGCCGAACGCGCCGCTCGCCACCCGATCGCTCGGGCAGCCGCAATTGAGGTTGATCTCATCGTAGCCGGCCGCCTCGCCGCGCCTTGCCGCCTCGGCCAGCTCGCGCGGCTCACTGCCACCGAGCTGCAACGCCACCGGATGCTCCTCGGGATCGAACGCGAGCAGGCGCTCGGCATCGCCGCGCAGGATCGCCGCGGCGGTGATCATTTCGGTGTAGAGGAGCGTATGCGGCGAGAAGCCGCGCAGGAAGTACCGGCAATGCCGGTCCGTCCAGTCCATCATGGGAGCCACGGCGACGCGGCGGTCTAAGTTATTCATATCAAACGACTTTTCCTCACCGGTCGGTCCAGTGGATGACTGGACCGATTTCCCTGACCGGGATATCTCCAAACGCTACCGGCTCGAATCGTCGAGCCATTGTGCATCCCAGTGTAAACGAGCTTCAGAGGATCGCGACCCCGCCGATCCCCAGCGGATGCTACGTAAAGGCCACGAGCGATGCCCGCAGCCTTCCGGTAATCCTAGCAAACGGCCCCTTCCTCACTATCAATGGGCCGTCCACATGATATCAATTAGCCGCCCTTCCAATTACAATCAGCCGCTCCATTTTCCGTGATCGGACGACCCTTCGTGTATCCCCGGTTCATCGAGCAGCGTGTGCGAGACGCCCTGTCGGACACGCGCGTAGTGCTGATCACAGGGCCGCGGCAAGCGGGCAAGACGACGCTGGCGGAAAAGCTCGCCCACAGTGAGATGCCCTTTTTGACTCTGGACGATCAGACGACCCTCGACACGGCGCGGGCCGATCCGGTGGGCTTCGTTCGGGGTCTCGACCGGGCCGTCATCGATGAGATTCAACGCGCACCGGAAGTGCTGCTGGCGATCAAGCGCAGCGTAGACACCGACAAGCGCCCAGGCCGCTTTCTTTTGACCGGTTCCGCAAATCTCATGATGCTGCCGCAGGTCGCGGATTCGCTCGCCGGTCGTATGGAGATTGCAGAACTCCTTCCGCTCTCCCAAAGCGAGCTTCGCCGCCGACCTTGCGAATTTCTCGCACGAGTTCTGCAAGGAAAGCCTCCTATTGCGGGTCAACCCGTCGTCGGACAGGAGCTCCTTCATCGTGTGACATCCGGCGGCTACCCCGAGGCCCTCCAACGGACTTCCTGGCCGCGCCGGCAGAAATGGTTCCTGGATTACACCAAAGCCGTCATCGAGCGCGATGTACGTGACATTGCGCAAATCGAGCATGCCAGACAGATGCCTCGGCTGTTGCGGATCCTCGCTCAGCATTCCGGAAGACTGGTCAACTATTCGAGCGTCGGCGCGCCGCTCGGCATAGGACATGTGACGACACAGAAATACACCGGCGTTCTCGAGCAGCTCTTTCTGATCCGAACACTGCAGCCCTGGTACACCAACGAGCTCAAGAGACTCGTCAAGACACCCAAACTGCACTTTCTCGACTCAGGCCTCCTGACCGTGCTGCGCGCTCTGTCTCCGGCCCGGCTTGCATCGGACCGCATGTCCTTCGGGTCCGTTCTCGAGACATTCATACTAGCCGAGCTTCTCAAGCTCGCCACGTGGCACCACGAACCGCTTGAATTCTTCCACTTTCGTGACCGCTACGACTACGAAGTCGACATCGTCATCGAGGACTCACGTGGTCACGTCGTTGGGATTGAAGTGAAAGCGGCCGCAACCGTAACCGGCGCCGACTTCTCCGGCATGCGCAAGCTTGCGGAGGCTTGCGGTAAGCGCTTCATCATGGGTTTGGTGCTATACGACCACAATATCGTGGTGCCATTTGGCGAGAAATTCTTTGCCGTCCCGGTTTCCACCCTGTGGCAATGACATATTTGGCTCCCTCACCTCCCCTTCTCGGCCCGGAGGCGACGCAAAGACCATCAGCACCGTGCGATCCGCCCGTGGCTCGCAAACGGAGAGCCACCCGGCTCCCAAGCCCCTCCCTCCGCCCCGTGGGAGTCATAGAACGGCAGGTAACGACCCGAAGCGGTCCGATAGAAATTCCACATTTCCGCCGCTCGGAACCCGGCGCGGCTCATGCCGATGACCGCTTTCAAGAAGCTAAAACCGTTCCGGTCGCCCCGCTGAAGGAAATGAGGTAGCGGTGTTACAGGACGGCTAATGGCCTGCAAACTTGTACCGTCACGCAATTGGTAATGTAAACGCCCAAATTTTCAAGGCTCTGCGATTCAGGGTTACTCGCTAGGTTCTCGTTTGTTCATCACGATCCGCGTCTCCAAAGCAAATTGAACAATAATGGATTACGCCGTGCCATATCCTCAAGACGCTGACGGTGATGCACTTCGCAAGGTCGCAGCCCATGGAGCGGATATGTCCCGCCCCATGATTATAGATTTCTCAGTCGATGCTTCTAATGAAGAAGTCGCGACGTCTGTTGCATCGCTTGTGACGTCCCGCGGCTACGACCCGAAGATCTACCACGATGACGAAAGCGGAAACTGGAGCGTCTACTGTTCGCGGTCAATGTTGGCTACGTACGAAGGCGTGGTTGCCGCGCAGGATGAGCTCAATGCTTTGCTACAGTCACTCGGCGCTGTCTGCGATGGCTGGGGAACATTTGGAAACAAATCGGGTTGACGCGCGACCTGTCGCACTCACACCGCCTCCTGCGTCTCCGCTTAGTGCAGCGATCGCTCGCGGGAAATTTGGAGTTGGATCGCCAGCGTCAGGTCCTGGCCGCAAGCAGTTATCAGATCCCAATGATCAATAGGTCGAGCGCGGCGATGATGGTGGCGCGTTCGTCAACTACGTTCCCGATCGGCTGGCCCAACTCGCGCGTGGAAATGCCAGCCAACTGCGGAGTGAGCATGACGTACTGCTTGCCATCGATCGCAAGAATTGGAGCGAGCTGCTTCATGACGACATCCCGTGCTGCGGCAACAGGGCTCAGCGGCACGACGACGCGCGTCGACAGTGGCTCAAGCAGGTCCGACTGGACATCGAGCAGCAGCGGGAAGCGCCCCCTAGTCGCAGCATTTCGGTTCTTGTAGACAGCGAACTGCGGCATCAAAAGCTGCGCACTGGGTCACCGAATGCGCCGTGCTCGTCAATCTCGCGGTTGTAGGCCGCGATAGCTCCAGAGTTTTCCGCAAGCCACCTGTCGCGTCTGCGAATCCGGAGCTGCTCAGCCAACGCACCTTCCAGCGCCGCCGAGAGGTTAATGTCCTCGGCCCGCGCTGCATCGAGCAGCTCGGCAGGAACCGATACATTGACCGCCTTTTTGGCTGGCATCCTAGCTCCCCAGTGTGGATGCGCATAGTGTATGCGCACATATCATGGGGCGCAACTCTCGTCATGCCGCAGAGCGGCGGGCGGCGGCGACCCGTGTACGTTCGAATGTCTGCAATCCGGAAGAAGCGAAGGAATGACCGGAGATGGCCGATCGCGCTCATCACTAGCCCGATGTCATGATGCGCTAGCTTGCGGGTTCCCAAACCTTTAACTTGCAATGTCTGGCGGCAAGCACGAAGTCGTTGTCGGCCGTGAGGATCGTCAACCCGTGTCTGATGCACAACTGTGCGAGCAGTGCGTCTACAGTCCCGAGTTGGACCCCGGAGCGGCGGCACCGATTGCGGAGGGCCGCGGCGTCGATGTGGTCTTGTCGATTTGGTATCAGCAGCGGTAACGCCGAGAAGCGCTCGATGATATCGCTCCCGGCTCGAGGTCCGACGAATCCTTGGAGAAGCTCCTGGAGAATCAGTCCTGTCGTGACGATCGACTCGCCACCCCTCAATCCAGCCTGCAGCGCTCCCACATGAGGCTCGTCTGCTGGGCGATCGCGGCGAAAAGCCAGCGACCATACACTGGTGTCAACCAGCAAGGTCACCGCCGCGAACGCTCAGCTTTGTAGTCAAACGAGTCGTCCCACTCAAGCTTGCCCATCAAATCCAGCAGTCGTCTCTGCTGGCGCCTGGCGATGAATTCCTCCAGAGCCCTGGTAACTGCAGCTTTCTTGGTGGATTCGCCGCTCACTTCAAGAGCGCGCTCGAGAAGCGCGGGATCGATTGACAGATTAGTGGCCATGTGTGATCTCCCACACACGAGTGTACACATGGAACCGGGTCGTGGCAAATGGCAGCAAATCGGCGGCCGCTGCGTGGGCACGGCTTAGGAGCCCTCGAACTGGCCGCTGTGCGCAATTCCGGGTATAGGCGCTCGTTGCTCGCGCTTAGACAAGCTGACGTCCCCTGGAGTGGTGAACGAGGGATCTTCGGATCCGGGCTTTTAGCTCTGCCCCCGTAGGGCGGTCGCGGCCGACCGGCCGCGGAGTCGAGGAGGCGGTCATCGTGATTTCTGGATAAGGTTGGGTTGCGACACCTTCAACTTTGCCAGGAGCACCACGATGACCGCGAAGGCCAATATCTCATTGAGCGAGCTCGCCGAAAAGGGCGCCGACGCCGATTTGCTGCGCGAGATGATCCAGTACGTCGCCCAGCGCATGATGGACATGGACGTTGAGAGTCTGTGCGCTGCCGGGTATGCCGAGCGCAGCCCCGAGCGGCTCAACAGCCGCAATGGCTACCGGGAGCGGCTCTGGGAGACGCGCGCCGGGTCGGTGGATCTGAAGATCCCGAAGCTGCGCAAAGGCAGCTATTTCCCCGGTTTCCTCGAGCCGCGACGCACCGCCGAGAAGGCCCTCGCTGCGGTGATCCAGGAGGCCTACGTGCAGGGCGTCTCGACCCGCTCGGTCGACGAGCCGGTCAAGGCGATGGGGATGCAGGGGATCAGCAAAAGCCAGGTCTCACGGCTGTGCGCGGAGATCGACGAGCGGGTCGGTGCGTTCCTGGAGCGCCCCAGCGAGGGGGACTGGCCGTATCTGTGGATCGATGCGACGTACATCAAGTGCCGCGAGGCCGGCAGGATCGTCTCCAAGGCCGCAATAATCGCCGTTGCCGTGAACACCGAGGGCGTGCGTGGGGTACTGGGCATGGCCACCGGGCCGTCGGAGGCCGAGCCGTTCTGGAGCGCCTTCCTGCGCTCGCTCACGCGCCGCGGGCTGCGCGGGGTGAAGCTGGTGATCTCGGACGCTCACGAGGGGCTGAAGGCCGCCGCGGCCAAGGTCCTCTCGGCCCCCTGGCACGACGAACCGATCGAATTTTTCCACTTCCGCGACCGCTACGACTACGAAGTCGACATCGTCATAGAGGATTCACGTGGTCACGTCGTTGGGATTGAAGCGAAAGCGGCCGCAACCGTAACCGGCACCGACTTCTTCGGCATGCGCAAGCTCACCGATGCGTGCGGTAAGCGCTTCATCATGGGTTTGGTGCCATACGACCACGATACCGTGGTCCCGTTTGGCGAGAAACTCCTTGCCGTCCCGGTTTCTACCCTCTGGCAATGACCTTTTTCCTGCGGACCCGCGAACCCGCGCGACTTCGCGAAATTCTTGCGATTCCACCGCTCGAGGGCGCATCACCGATCTGCGTCGCGGCATCCAGACTCAGGGCCCGCTCTTTGATGCGCTGCAATACCGCTATACAGCAGCGAATGTCGCCCGCGGAAACGCCCTCGAGCAGATCGGCATTCAGTTGCATCGCGACCGCAGTAATCCGCTCGAGTAGCCCGCAGGCCTTGGGACGCAGGTGCACCGTCTTACTGCGCCGGTCCGCGTCCGACTCGTGCCGCTCGATCCAGCCGTCGGCCGCCATCCGATCCAGCAGCCGCGCGAGCGTGGGACCTTCCACACCGAGGCGCTCAGCCAGTTCCGTCTGTGTCATCCCGTCACCGGCACACGAGAGCTTCAGCAGCGTAATCCACTTTGCCTGGCTCAATCCGAGCGGCTTCAGGCGCTGATCGAGCCGATAGCGCCAGGCACGGCCGGTTTCGCCCAACAGAGCCCCAATTCCCGGGTCCGTGGAAGACTTAGGCACCACGCGCAGCTCCCCGTTTGAAAGTCGCGCTACCCTGCCCTGCGCCGTCCTCGATGTCCTCGCAAAGGAGCCGATGAGCCGCTTCACACCCCTCATGGCCCTGTAAGCCGCGCGCGAGCACAACCCGAGGCAGCGTCCGCCAGCCCCACGCCTCAAAGCACCTAAATGCCCTCATTGCCATGCTCACGTCGTGATGACCCTCACGCACTCGCGTCCGCAGCAACACTCACGCGCCGGTCCCGCGCCAGATAGGTGTACACCACAGGCACCACATACAGCGAGAATAGCGCACCGATGGCGAGGCCTGCGGCAATCACCAGCCCCATATCGAAGCGGCTCACCGCGCCGGGGCCGGTGGCAAAGACAAGGGGCAGCGCGCCAAACACCATTGCGCCGGTCGTCATCAGAATCGGACGAAGACGGATGCTCGATGCCTTCTCTACCGCAGCACGACGATCCAGTCCCTCGGTTTCCTGAATGACGTTGGCGAATTGCACGATCAGGATGCCCTGCTTCGTGATCAACCCAATCAGAGTAATGAGTCCGACCTCCGTGTAGATATTGATCGTCGCGGCGCCGAGGTACAGAAACACCAAGGCCCCCGTGATCGCCATGGGCAGTGTCACCAGAACGATCAAGGGATCGCGGAAGCTCTCGAACTGCATGGCGAGCAGTAGATACACCAGCACCACGGAAAGCGCAAAGCTGATGATGATCGCGTGGCCCTGCTGAATGTACTGGCGCGACTCGCTGGCATAATTGATGCCGAACCCGGGCGGGAGGATCTTATTCGCCTCAGTCTTCAGGTACGTCAGCGCCTGCCCGAGCGTGACACCCGGCGCCATGACGCCTTCGATCGTCGCGGAGTTCAGCTGCTGAAACTGCGGCAGAAACTCCGGCTGCACATCAGTGTGCACGCTCATCAGCGTCGAGAGCGGAATCAGCGCGCCCGTACCGCTGCGGATGTAGTAATCCCGCAGCATCGATGGATGAGCACGGAAGCGGTCCGACACCTGCGGAATGACCTTGTAGCTGTGGCCGGACATGTCAAATCGATTGACGTAGTTACCGCCGAGCAAAGGCTCGAGATTGTCGGCGATGGTGGCCATGTTGATGCCAAGGTCACCGGCAAGACTGCGGTTGACATGCAGGACCACTCCGGGAGAGTCGTAGCGCAGATCCTTGGTCAGAAATGCGAATCGGCCGCTCTGCATCGCCTTGCCGATGAGCTCGTTCGCCACCTGATCGATGTTGCCGAAGCGGCTGCTCGAGGTGATGACGAACTGGACCGGAAAGCCTCCGGCCGAGCCCGGCAGCGTCGGCTTCGCGAAGGCGGCCGCCTGCACGCCGGTCAGCTGATTCAGCTGCTGCTGCACCGCCGGCATCAGCTCCATCTGCGTCTTGGACCGCTGGCTCCAGGGCTTGAGCTTCATCCCGCTGATCAGCGCATTATTTGTTGCACCGCTGAGAGACACACCGTCGATCTGGAAGATCTGCTTGGTTTCGGGAAATCCCCTGAACATCTGCGCGATCTGACGCGAATAATGGGTCAAATAATGCAAAGTCGCCGTTGCCGGTCCGGTGGCCGAGACGAGGATGAGGCCCTGATCCTCCGTGGGCGCAAGCTCACTCGGCGTGCCAAAAAACAGAACGGGAATCGACACGAGGACCGCCGCAGAGACCACCAGGGCCGCCGAGCGGTACTTGAGCACCGCCGCGAGCGATCGATCGTAGGCGCGACGCAGATGCTCGTATCCGACATCTAACGCATGCGCAAAGCCGTGCGGGGGAGACGGACGCAGCACCCTGGAGGAGAGCATCGGCGAGAGCGTGAGCGCGATCACTGCGGAAACCGCAACGGTGAACACCAGCGTAAATGCGAACTCCGAGAACAAACTGCCCGTCAGTCCGCCAGTCAACGCGATGGGCGCAAACACAGCCGCCAGCGTGGTCGACATCACGATGATCGGGCTGCCGAGCTCGCGGGCCCCGAGAATGGCCGCATCGAATCCGCTCATCCCCTCTTCCATATGCCGATGAATGTTCTCGACGATGATGATGGCGTCGTCCACGACCAATCCAATTGCGAGCACGATCGCCAACAGCGTGATGAGATTGATCGTGTAACCGAATGCGATCATGAAAATCCCGCCGCCCACGATCGCCAGAGGGATGGCGACGGCCGGAACGAGCAGGGAGCGCAGTGAGCCGAGAAACAGAAAGATCACGATGACGACAACGGCCAGCGTAATCGCAATGGTCGTCATGACCTCATGGATCGACTTCTGGATGAAGACGCTGCCGTCGTATGGGATTGCCGCCTCGATTCCCGGAGGCAGCGAGCGCCTCAATTGCGCAAACGCGTGATGGACGCCGGTGGCCACCGACAGGCTGTTGGCATTCGGTGTGGCGAAGACCCCGATGAATACCGCGGGCTTTCCGTTGTAGTAGACCGCCTGATTGTAGCTCTGACCGCCGAGCTCGACCTTGGCCACATCACTCAGGCGCACCAGCGTATTGCCGGAGTGTGCCACGATGAGATTGCGGAATTCGCTGGCGTTGTGCAGGATCGTGTCGGCGCGGATGGGCCGTGCAATATTGGTCGAACGGGTACGGCCTACGGCGCTGATGTAATTGTTGGCGGCAAGCGCAGCGGATACTTCCGCCGGCGTCACCCCCAGGGCCGCCATGCGGTTCGGGTTCAGCCACACGCGCAACGCAAAGCTGTCGCCGCTCGGCCCGGTGCCGGCCGGCACGATCTGCGCTTGACCGACGCCTTTGACCCCCTGGATCGCCGGTTGCACGACGCGCAACACGTAGTCATTCACCTGCTGCTGGCTGAGCGTCTTGCTGTAGAACGCCAGATACATCAGGGCAGTCTGATTGCCGACGGTCTCATTGATCACCGGCGCCTGGGTCCCGGTGGGCAACTGGTTCTGGACCTGTTGCACCTTGGACATGATCTGCGCAATGGCAGCATTCGGATCGTAATTAAGCCGCATGTACACCGTGATCGTCGAGGTGCCCTGCGAGCTTGTGGCCGTCATGTAGTCGATGCCGGGTGCCGAGGCGATCGCCTGTTCGAGCCGTGCCGTCACGAAACCGAGCACGGTCGAGGAGCTCGCGCCGGGGTACGCGGTGGTCACTGTCACCAGGGTGCTCGTGACCTTCGGATACTGACGCACCGCCATTTCGCTCCACGCGCGCAACCCGAGCAGCAGGATGACGAGGCTCAAGGCGGTGGCGAGCACCGGCCGACGTACGAAGATGTCCGTAAAACGCATCGCGCTGTCCTTGGCTCTCAGCGCGCGCTGCGGCGATGAATCACGACGGGCGTTCCATTGCGCAGCTTGATCTGGCCGGCCGTTACCACGCGCTCTCCGGCATTCAGACCCGAGAGAACTTCGGTGAGCGGACCGCGCGCCTGCCCTGCCCTGATTGGCGTCGAAACGGCCAGCTGCTGCTCATGGTCGGCTGCCGAGCGCGTCTTGATGACGTAGACGTAGTCGCCGAAAGTACTGTAGGTGACCGCCACCGTCGGCACGGCCAGCCGCTGGTGCGCCGAGCCGACGAGAATCGTCGCCTCACCGAACATGCCCGGTCGGAGCTGCATTTTTGGATTCTGGACGATGGCCTCGACGGTAACGTTGCGCGTATTGGGGTTGATCTCAGAATTGATCGCAGCGATCTGACCCTCGAACCGTTGCCCGGGAAAGGCATCGACCGTCAGGGCGACCGTCTGGCCCGGGTGAATCAGGCCGCTCTGGCTCTGCGGCACGGTGAACTCAGCTCGTAGTGGATTCCACACATTGAGCGCCGCAATTTCAGTACCCGGCGAGAGATACTGACCGAGGCTGACCTTGCGCACCCCCATCCAGCCCGAGAACGGCGCACTCACGGCCAATTTGGCGAGCGTCGCACGCACGTTGTCGACGGCCGCCTTGGCGCTCTGCTCATCCGCCTTCGCGGTATCCAGTGCCGCCAGGCTCGTCGCCCGTGCGGCATACAGGTGCTGCGCCCGCTGGAAATTGATGCGGGCGAGCGCCTCGTTGGCGCGATCCTGAGCCAGCGTCGCCAACTGGTTCGAGTCGTCAAGCTGCACGAGCCGCTGGCCCTTGCGCACGTGCTCGCCGGAATGGAAATAGATACCGGTGACCTGCCCGGACAGCTGTGGCGTCAGATTGACGCCGGACGTGGCCACCAGGCTCGCAACCGTCTGGATTTCCGAGCGCCAGGACACTTTAACCACTGGGGCCGCGGAGACACTCACCTCGTATGGCCCCCGGTGTGCCTGGGCCGCCCGCGCGGAGTGCTCCCGCCAGAGCTTGATGCCGCCGATCACCGCAATCACCACCGCGACGATGAGCACTGTGCGCAATACGATGCGCCGCTCGGAGTCCGCCATCGGTTACTTCTCCTCAGCCATACTGGATGTTCCTCTGGACTGCATCGCCGGATGTGGCTGAGCGGCCGGCCACGGTGCCGTCCAGCTTCCACCGAGTGCGACGAACAGGCTCACGGTGTCGAGATATCGATGCGACTCTGCCTGGATGTAGCTCAACCGCGCATTGCTGTACTGGACCTCGGCGGTCAACAGCGAGAGGTAATCGACCGCGCCGTCCCGGTAACTCGTCTCGGCCACCTGCAAGGCCGCGCGGTTCGCCGCGAGCGCATTCTCTTCGTCCCGCAGGGTTTGCGCGTCGTGCTCGAGGGCCCGCAGAGCGTTGGCCACCTGTTGGAAGGCCCCCAATACAGTCTGCCGGTATGCTGCAAACGTCGCCTCATAGGACGCAATCGCTTCGCGCTTCTGCGCCTCGAGCGTGCCGCCAGCAAAGATCGGCATGGCAAGATCCCCGGCAATGCTCCAGATGTTGCTGGCAGCATGTAGCAAGGCCCCCGGGGCGCTACTCTCCTGGCCGAACTGGGCGGTCAGCGTAACAACCGGATACATTCGGGCCTTCGCGACGCCAATCTCGATGTCTGCGTAGCGCACCTGCTCTTCTGCCGAACGGATATCCGGGCGCTGCTTCAACAGCGTGGACGGAAGACTCACCGGAATCCGCACGGGCAACCGCACATCTCTCATGCGCGGCGAGCCATCACGCCACTGCGCAGGCAGTTCGCCCACCAGAATCGCCAGCTCGTGCCGATATACCGCCCACTGCTGCTCAAGCGACGGCAGGCTCGCCTCGCTCGAAGCCACTTGGCTGCGCTGCGTGAGCACACTCAAGTAGGGCACCGCGCCGAAGCGGTATTGGGTCTCGGTCAGCTTCAGCAGGCTCTTCTCGTGGGCGATGATCGAGCGAGTCGCCACAATCTGCGCTCGCACCGACGCGGCACTGATTGCGGCAGCAGCGACGTTCCCGATCAGCGTCAGCCGGGCGGCATCAAGCTGGTAGCGCTGATAGTCGACCAGTGCCTTCTCACCCTTGAAAACCAAGCGGTTCACGCCGAAGAAATCCGGATAGTAGCTGACCGCGAGTCCGCCCGAATACAGCGAGTAGATGCGGCCTGGAAAAGATCCACCGGAACCGGCTGAGGACGTGCGTTGTCGTGAAGCACCGAGATCGCCATTGACCTGAGGGTAAAAAATGCCTTCAGCTGCGGCCATTGCGGCCTGTGCCTCGCGCAATTTCGCCTGCTCCTGCACCAGACCGGGATTGTTCGCCAGCGCTTGACGGATGAGCGCATCGATTTGGGGCGAATGGAACTGACGCCACCAATTGGCGACCGGGGAGGCCCCGTAGTCGAACTGCTGCGCCTGCCCGACCGGCCCGCTGGCACTCACCGTGGCGTGCGGCGATGGTGCGTACGTGTACGAGTTCGTGTGCACCGCGGGGAGAGAATACCGGGGCGCGAAAGAACAGCCGGCGAGACTCAGCAGGCCCACGCAGCCGACTGCCCATAGCGCAGCGGCGTTTCGTTTCATGCGAGCTCCATTGAATCGCTGCCGCACGCCGCGCGCGCGGGCCACTCTGGGGTAACGGCTATTTGGGTGCATCCTAAGCACATCGAACGAAGCTGCCGCGCATGCGGGGCAAGTCAAATCGTGACGCTCCTTCTCACGGGTGCCAGTCGTCGTCTAGCCGGCGACTATTGCTTAGCATGCTAACGTATTGGATTGCAGCGCGCAATACTCGATTCGCGTGCAGGGTTCACGCAGGCATGCGGTGTTTACTGAATCAAAGGGCTATCCACCGCCAAACCGTCTGTGCGAAGGACGGACGCGACCGGCGCCTCAACCCGTCGGCTGTCCGGACCCGATGGCATCGCATGATAGACCGCCTGTATTGATCCGCAGAGCTTGGCGGCAAGCCGCGTCCAGCCGGATGAGATGCCACTCGCTCATTGGTAAGTCGCGGCCGCAGAACACCCGATCCGAAGGTTCACGCCTCGTGGTCCTTTAGGGACCGGCGCGTCCGGCTCGTCACGATCGCGATCCCGGCAACAGTGCCGCTTGTGCAGTCTTACCGCGACTGAGTCAGTGCGAGCGCAGAGTGAGCCGCGCCGATGCGCTCAACGCTTCGCTCGCGGCGCCTCCTGTTCCCGATCCCCAGAGGCATTTGCACTTCCGTCCATAACCGGACACTGCGGCACGTCCGTCACTTGCTTGCGCACGAAGATTCGAGCGCGTAATCTCATCTTCAATGCGTGTTGCAGGACGAACCGGAAGCCTCGCTCACGCTTATGCCACGGAGCAGTGTCCATCGTTCATCGCCGCACGGCTCAGTGCGAGGTGAAATACACAGGGCAACGGTGATGCGCGTCAATGGATTCCGTCGTGCCATGATTGCTGCAACGGCGATGACCGCCCTACTCGGAGGATGCGCCAGCACCCCACGAGCGATCAGCGCGCAATCGAATCAGTCCGGCTTGAGGATGCCGGTGCGTGCGAGCGCATCGCCCCCCGCACAGCAGTCCTCCCGCGTTGGATCCCTGCTGCGCCATATCGGTCATGCGCTCGTCAGTGGCGTGTCCTGGCTGTTTCACGTTCCGGCCGGTGTGTACGGATCACCGGAAACGGTTGCCTACAGCAACGCGAAGACATGGAAGGAATCCACGGGAACGACGGGCTGTACGATGAAATGCGACCGGGTCCAGCGCCATAGCGCAAACCCGATCAACTAAACGCCGCACCGGTTCCACTGCTGGCACGACGCGCCGCAAGATGCGCTCGTTTGTGCGCAAGCACCGGCGACACTCGTGCTGCTGAAAATCCTGACGCTCGGCAACGCACAGGTCATCCACAGCAAAGCCAGCCGAGCCCGACCATTCGCCGTGTGTCGCGACACGTCCACGGGGTGACGCATCGTGCGCCTCTCACCCAGGATGGCGAAACTGACCTTCGCAAGCGATGCGATGAATTGCATACAGCGAGTCCATTCTCAACGCCGCACACACATTGACGCCGCTGCCGCAGACGACGCCCCCCTCTTAATCATCTCCGCCCGACTCCATGCCGAATGCACTGCGCGACTGGATTCCAAATGGCTATCGAGCGGCTCACTTCAACCATGCTGACTCGCATATCGGATTGCCGACCACGACAGCATGATCTGTCCGA
>JAKAZL010000092.1 GCA_021815925.1 Pseudomonadota bacterium
TTCACGATCATCCCAGCGCTGCGCCTCGGTGAAACGCGAGTGCCGGCGCTTCGGACGACCTGCTCAGTCCGTAAGTCTTTGATATTATGGCGCTCCCTACGGGATTCGAACCCGTGTTACAGCCTTGAGAGGGCTATGTCCTGGGCCTCTAGACGAAGGGAGCGCAGTCGGGCCGGCAACAGGAGCGCGGTATTATAGGTATCCTGATCCATTGCTCAAGCAGAAAGCGCAGAATTGAATTCCCCTGACGCGCGCACTCCAGCGCCCCATCACCCGCCCCGGGTCATCCCGCGTGCGGAGCATATCGTTTCCCGTTCCCATATCTCGCCGAACGCCCTGCGGGTCTTGTACCGGCTGCGCGACGGAGGATTCCAGGCCTTCCTGGTCGGCGGCTGCGTCCGCGACCTGCTCCTCGGCATCGAGCCGAAGGACTTCGACGTCGCCACCGATGCGCTGCCGGAGCAGGTCAAGCGGCTGTTCCGCAACTGCCGCCTGGTCGGGCGGCGCTTCCGCCTCGCGCACGTGTTCTTCGGCCAGGAGATCATCGAGGTGGCCACGTTCCGCGCCGCCAGCGCACCGGAACAGGGCGAGGAGCCCGTCGAGGAGGATCTCGAAGAGAGCGAGGCCGAGGCCGAAGGGGAGCAGCCCGAGGGCGAGCTGATCGATCAGGGTGGGCCGCTCACCGAGGAGCGCGCGGCGCGCTTCGAAGCCGAGCATCCCGGGCGCAGCGCCCCGCCCCCGGATGCCGATCTCGAGCGCATGTTCGATGCCAGCGGACGGATCCTGCGCGATAACGTCTACGGGACGGTCGACGACGACGTGTGGCGGCGCGACTTCACCGCCAACGCGCTCTATTACAACATCGCGGACTTCTCCATCTGGGACTACGTGGGTGGCGCCGAGGATATCGCCGCGCGGCGGCTGCGGCTCATCGGAGATCCGGAGACGCGCTACCGCGAGGACCCGGTGCGCATGCTGCGCGCGGCGCGCTTCGAGGCGAAGCTCGGCTTCGAGCTCGAGCCGGCGAGCGCCGAGCCGCTCGAGCGGCTGCAATCACTGCTCAGCGGCGTGCCGCCGGCACGGCTGTTCGACGAGACGATCAAGCTGTTTCTCACCGGGCACGGCGCGCGCAGTCTCCCGGCGCTGCGCCGCCGCGGACTGCTCGGGCAGCTGCTGCCGAGCGTGGAGTCGTATCTCACCGCCCATCCCGGCGGCCTGGTCGAGCGGCTGCTCGTGAAAGGCCTGGAGAACACCGATGCGCGCGTCATCGCCGGCCGTTCGGTGACCCCGACGTTCCTGCTGGCGCTGCTGCTTTACGGTCCGATCGCCCGGAACATCGAGTCGATGCCGCCTTCGCGCTGGCACGAGCTTGATGCCATCCTCGATGCGTGCGACCAGGCGGTGCGCGACGCGCACCGCCACATCAGCATCCCGAAGCGTTTCTCGCTCGGTCTGCGCGAGATGTTCGCGCTCCAACCCCGCCTGGAGCACCCGCGGGGCCGCCGGGCATTGCGGCTGCTCACCCATCCGCGCTTTCGGGCCGGCTACGACCTGCTGTTGCTGCGTGCCGAGCTCGGGCTCGCCTCCGCCGAGCGGGCGCAGTGGTGGACCCAGGTGCAGGAGGTCGGACCCGAGGAGCAGGGCCGCATGGCCGATGCGCTCGCGGGTCCGGCCGAGCGTCCGGCCGGTCCGAAAGGCCGCCGCCGCCGCCGCGGCGGACGCCGTCGCGCCGCCGGCGGCGCCTGAGCGGTCCGGGCCGATGCAGCGCTGGCAGCCGGCCTACATCGGCCTGGGCAGCAATCTCGATGAGCCGTCCGGCCAGGTGTGCGCTGCCTGGGAGCGACTCGCCGGCCTGCCCGAGACGCGGGCCGTGCTGCGCTCGCCGCTGTATCGCTCGCGGCCGTTCGGACCGGTGCCGCAGCCGGATTTCGTCAATGCCGTGGCCGGGCTGCTGACCCGGCTCACCCCCGAGGCGCTGCTCGATGAGCTGCAGGCGCTCGAGGCCTCGCTCGGCCGGCGTCGCGAGGGGCCCCGCTGGGGCCCGCGGCGGATCGACCTGGATCTGCTGATCTATGGTCGCGAGCGGCGCGAGGGCCCCGGGCTCACCCTGCCGCACGCCGGGATAGTGGAGCGCAATTTCGTTCTGTATCCTCTGGCGGATATCGCCCCGGACCTCGACGTCCCTGGGCTCGGCCGGGTGGGCGAGCTCAAGGCCCGGCTCGCGCCGGAGGGGTTGTGGCGAATCGAACCCGAACCATGACGTCGGATGACCGCCGCACGTGAATCCATGACAGGCGCAGAGCACCAGTTCATCGTGGTCGAAGGGCCGATCGGAGTCGGCAAGAGCAGCCTTGCGCGGCTGCTCGCCAAGAGCCTCGCGGCGCAGCCGGTGCTGGAGGACGCCCCCGCCAATCCCTTCCTCGAGCGCTTCTACCGCAATCCGCGCGCCGGCGCGCTGCCGACGCAGCTGCATTTCCTGTTCCAGCGCTGGCAGCAGCTCTCGGGGCTTAACCAACAGGACCTGTTCGCCGCGGTGCGCGTGGCGGATTACCTGTGGGAGAAGGACCGGCTGTTTGCCCGCGTGACGCTCGATGATGCGGAGTTCGCCCTGTACGAGCAGGTGAGCAGCCGCCTTGACGTGCAGCCGCCCAAACCGGATCTGGTGGTCTATCTGCAGGCGCCGGTGGACGTGCTGCTCGAGCGCATCGCACGGCGCGCCATCGGCTACGAGCAGCATATCGACCGGGAGTACCTGGTGCGGCTGAACGAGGCCTACGCGCGATTCTTCCACGAGTACGAGGCCGCGCCGCTGCTGATCGTCAACGCCGCAGCGATCGACCCGGTCAACAACCCGGCCGACTACGAGGAGTTGTTCGCCGCGATCCGTCGCATGAAGCGCGGCCGGCTGTACTACAACCCGATGGGCGCGCGGGCGATTTAGTAAACTACCGGCATGTACACGCACCTGCAGCTTCGCGATTCGGACCGCCAGCCGGTCACGCTCGGAACGCTCGCGCGCATGAAGGCGCACGGCGAGAAGATCGCGAGCCTGACATGCTATGACGCCAGCTTCGCGGTCCTGCTCGATGCCGCCGATGTCGATGTCGTGCTGGTGGGGGATTCCCTCGGCATGGTCATCCAGGGGCGCGACACCACCGTGCCGGTGACCATGGATCAGATGGTCTATCACAGCGCGGCGGTCGCGCGCGGCCTGCACCGACCGTTTCTCATTGCGGACCTGCCCTTCATGAGCTATCCGACCAAGGAGCGCGCGCTCGAGAACGCCGTGCGCCTGATGCAGGAGGGCGGCGCGAAGATGGTCAAGCTCGAAAGCGGCGGCGGGCAGGTCGAGATCGTGGAGTTCCTGACGAGCCACGACATCGCCGTGTGCGCGCATCTGGGCCTGAGGCCGCAGTCGGTGCACAAGACCGGCGGGTTCCGCGTCCAGGGCCGCGAGGACGATGCGGCCGCGCGCATGCTCGAGGACGCCAAGCGGCTCGAGGCCGCCGGTGCCGACGTGGTGCTGCTCGAGTGCATCCCCTCGGCGCTCGGCAAGACCATCACCGATGCGCTCGCCGTGCCGGTGATCGGGATCGGCGCCGGGCCGGACACCGACGGGCAGATCCTCGTGCTGTACGACATTCTCGACATCACCACCGGGCGCAAGCCCCGCTTCGTGCACAATTTCATGGCCGGGGCCGGGGATAATCTCGAGGCCGTCAAGCGTTATGTCGCGGCCGTGCGCACGCGCACCTATCCTGGGCCCGAGCATTGCTTCTAAAGGTCATGCGTCGCGCCACGAGCATCGCCGAGGTGCGTGCCGCCGTGCGCGAGTGGCGCCGCGGCGGCGAGCGCGTCGTGTTCGTGCCCACCATGGGCAACCTGCATGCCGGGCACATGAGTCTGATGGAGGCCGCCGGCGCGCACGGGGAGCGCTTCGTCGCCAGCATTTTCGTCAACCCCATGCAGTTCGGGCCGAACGAGGACTTTGCCCACTATCCGCGCACGCCGGAGCGCGACGCGCAGATGCTGCGCGATGCCGGCTGCGATCTGATGTTCTCCCCGGACGTGGCGGAGATGTATCCGCGCGGCGCCGAGCAGAGCACGCGCGTGGAGGTACCGGGGCTCTCGGACATTCTCTGCGGGGAGTTCCGTCCCGGCCATTTCCAGGGCGTCGCCACCGTGGTGTGCAAGCTGCTGCACATCGTCGAGCCCGACGCGGCGGTGTTCGGCGAGAAGGACTTCCAGCAGCTGACCGTCATCCGTCGCCTGGTCACCGACCTGTGCATGCCGGTGCACATCATTGCCGCCCCCACGGTGCGCGATGCCGACGGACTCGCCATGAGTTCGCGCAATCAGTACCTCAGCGCCGCCGAGCGCGCGCGCGCGCCGGCACTGTACCGCGCACTGGCGGCGGCGGCCGCGCGCCTGGCCGGCGGCGAGCGCGACTACTCCGCCATCGAGCGTGACGGTCTGCGCACCCTCGAGGCCGAGGGTTTCCGGTCCGATTACTTCGCCATCAAGTGCGCCGAGGATCTGACCCCGCCGGGTCCGGACAGCCACCACGTGGTGGTGCTCGCGGCGGCGCATCTCGGCCGGGCGCGGCTCATCGACAACGTTCAGGTCAGGGTGTGAGGGCAGCCGCCTGGCGCGCAAGCGCCCAGTCGATGTGCTCGCGCACCAGGGGCGAGGCGTGCTCGCGCTGGCGGTGCAGGGCCGCGCCGACCGAGGGGTCTGGCGGGGCATTGCCGAGCGCCACTGCGATGTTGCGCGACCAGCGCTCGTAGCCGATGCGATAGATGGCCGAGCCGCGCATGCGGGCGTCGAACTCCGCCTCGCTCCAGGCTGAAAGCGCCGTCAGGCGCGGGGCGTCCAGGCCGTGGCGCACCTTGAAGTCCGGATGCCGTGCGGCGCGCGCGAACTTGTTCCACGGACAGACCAGCTGGCAGTCGTCGCAGCCGTAGATCCGGTTGCCGATCGCTGCGCGCAGCTCGAGCGGAATGGCTCCGTCGAGTTCGATGGTCAGGTAGGAGATGCAGCGGCGCGCATCCAGCCGATAGGGCGCGAGGATCGCCTCCGTCGGGCAGACACGGATGCACTCCGAGCACGTGCCGCAGTGGGCGCTCGCCGGTGCGTCGAGCGGCAGCGGCAGATCCGTCAGCATCTCCCCCAGAAAGAACCACGAGCCGGCCTCGCGCGC
This sequence comes from Pseudomonadota bacterium, assembly GCA_021815925.1. GTDB lineage: Bacteria > Pseudomonadota > Gammaproteobacteria > Steroidobacterales > Steroidobacteraceae > 13-2-20CM-66-19. The sequence continues at coordinate 5,201 of JAKAZL010000092.1, forward strand.
GATCAGGTTGGTGTGCTTGCCGATCCAGCCGAGGCCGCCGTTGCGGGCGAGCGCCTTCTCCAGCACCGGGGCGCTGTCGACACAGACGCGGTAGCCGAAGCTGCCGATCCGCGCGGCCAGCTCCCGTGCCAGGCGCGCAAGCGCTGCGCGCATGACCTTGTGGTAGTCGCGGCCGAGGGCGTAGCGGGACACGTAGCCGCTCGCCGGGTCGGCGAGCACCGCCTCGGCGGGGCGCGCCTCGGCAGGCCAGTAGTCCATGCGCACGCTGAGGACGCGCACCGCGCCGGGCAGCAGCTCAGCCGGGCGGCTGCGCAGCGTGCCGTGGCGCGCCATGTAGTGCATCCGGCCGTGCAGGCCCGCCTCGAGCCAGCGCAGCAGGTGCCGCTCGTCCTCGGCGAGCTCGACCCCGGACACCCCCAGGCGCGCGAACCCCAGTTCCCGCGCGCGGGCGGCGAGCCAGGACTTCACGGCCTGCGGCTCGAGCGTCGGGGTGATCATGGCGGCCTCACTGCACCAGTATAATCAGGCCATGTCACTGCCGACCTGCCTCTATACCTCGGCCCAGGTGCGCGCCATGGATCGCGCCGCCCTCGAGACCCTCGGGCTGACGGGCTATACCCTGATGCAGCGGGCGGGCGAGGGCGCGCTGCGCTGCCTGCGCGAGCGCTGGCCGGCGGCGCGGCGCATCGCGGTGATCTGCGGTCCGGGCAACAACGGCGGCGACGGTTACGTGTTGGCGCGCCTGGCGCGCGCCGCCGGCTGCGAGGTGACAGTGCTCGCGGCGAGCGCGCCGCAGCGCCTGCACGGGGATGCGCTGCGGGCCTGCGAGGACTGGCGCGCCGCGGGCGGAAGCGTCCATGCGTTCACGCCGCAGGCGTTGGAGCCGGCCGAGGTGCTCGTCGATGCGCTGCTCGGCACGGGGCTCGCCGGTACGGTTCGCGAGGATCTGGCCCGCGTGATCGGCGCGATCAATGCCAGCGGCCGGCCGGTGCTCGCGCTGGATGTGCCCTCCGGGCTCGACGCCGACCGCGGCGAGCCGCTGGGTACGTCCGTGCGCGCCGCATGCACGGTGACCTTCGTGGCCCTGAAGACGGGGCTGTTTCTCGGCGAGGGACCGGCTCTGTGCGGTGCGGTGCGGCTCGAGGCGCTGGGTCTCGACGCGCTACAGCCCGAGCGGCCGACCCCGGTGCTCGAGCGGCTGGTCCGCGCCGAGCTCGAGCAGGCGCTGCCGCGGCGCGCCCGAGCGGCGCACAAGGGGGATTTCGGGCACGTGCTGGTCATCGGCGGTGGACCCGGCATGCCCGGGGCGGCGCGCCTCGCCGCCGAGGCCTGTCTGCGTGTCGGGGCCGGGCGCGTGACGGTCGCGGTCGCTGCGCAAAACGTTGCGGCGGTGGTGGCGAGCCGGCCGGAGCTGATGTGCGTGCCGCTCATGGGCGCCGAGACCGTGCAGTCGCTGGCCGCACGCTGCGACGTACTGGCCGTCGGGCCCGGTCTCGGGCAGGACGCCTGGGCGCGTGCGGCGCTCGAGGCGGCACTGGCGTGCGGCAAACCCCTGGTGGTGGATGCCGATGCGCTCAATCTCATCGCGGCCGCACCGCCGCGCACACCCCGCGAGTGGATTCTCACGCCCCACCCGGGCGAGGCGGCCCGGCTGCTCGGTCGCACGGGCGCGGCGGTACAGGCCGACCGGCCCGGGGCGCTCGCGGCGCTCGTGGCGCGCTACGGCGGCACGGTGGTGCTCAAGGGCGCCGGGACGCTGCTGGGGCGTTCGGGGCGGGTGCCGGCGCTGTGCGAGCACGGCAACCCGGGCATGGCCAGCCCCGGCATGGGCGATGTGCTCACCGGCGTGATCGCCGGCCTGCTCGCCCAGTGTCGCGATCCCTGGCGGGCGGCGCGCGCCGGCGTGCTCGTGCATGCGCTCGCCGGTGATGCGGCCGCGCGCAACGGGGAACGCGGACTGCTCGCGGGCGACCTGGTCGAGGAGCTGCGACGCTGCGTGAACTTCTAGTCACCGCCGCGCAGACCGAAGCGCTCGGGGCTCGTCTGGCGCGCGTACGGCCCGCTGCAGCGCACTTCGTGGTGGTGTATCTGCGCGGCGAGCTCGGTGCCGGAAAGACCACGTTGGCACAAGGCTTTCTGCGCGCCTGCGGCATCGACGGTGCAGTGCGCAGCCCGACCTATACGCTGCTGCAGGTTTATCCACTCGCGGGCCAGACCGTGGTGCATCTCGACCTGTACCGGTTGCGCGGCGCCGAGGAGCTCGAGCCGCTGGGACTCACCGAGTGGGCGTTTCCGGGGTGTCTGTGGCTGATCGAGTGGCCCCAGCGAGGCGAGGGCGGCCTGCCGCCGGCCGATCTCGTCATCGATCTGACGCCCAGCGCCGCCGGTCACGAGGCGCAGCTTACGGCCGGTTCGGCGCTCGGCCGCGCATGGCTGGAGCGTC
>JAKAZL010000093.1 GCA_021815925.1 Pseudomonadota bacterium
GCTGCTGCCCAGAGGCTCCGCGCCGCGCCGTGTTGCTGAAGACGAAGATATCGCCGCCGAAGCAGGGCGTGGTGGTGCTCAAGCGCGCGCGGTTGCTCGAGCGGCTCTGCGCAGGTCGTTCGCGGCGCGTAACGCTGCTCGAGGCGCCGGCCGGCTTCGGCAAAACCACGCTGCTTGCGCAGTGGCGCGAGCGACTGCTGGGCGAGGGCGTGCGCGTGGCGTGGCTGACTCTCGATGCAGACGACAGCGTGGAGCGGCTCGCGGCCTACATCGCCTTCGCCCTGCAGGAGGCCGGCGTCGAGATGTCTGCGACCGGTCTTTTGCAGGACGGGCCTCTGGGCGCGCCCGCTGGCACGCCGGCCGTGCATGCGGTGCTGCATGCGGCGACCCGTGCCCGGCAGGAAATCTGCCTCATCCTCGACGATGTCGAGAGAGTCACCGACAAGGAGGTCCAGGGGCAACTCGATACGTTGATCCGTTACGCGCCGGAAAATCTGCACATTGCCCTCGCGGCGCGCGTCAACCCCGGCCTGTCGCTGTCCCACCTTGCGCTGATGGGGCAGGTGAGTGGCATCGATGCGGGCAGCCTGCGGTTCACGTCGGCGGAGACGAGCGCCTGTCTGGCAGGCTCGATCGCCGCCCACGAGCTGGGCGCCGTGCGCGAGCAGACCGAGGGCTGGCCCGTCGCACTGCAGATCGTGCGAGCGCTCGCCGTGCAGGAGCCGCTCGGGACGCGAGGGGTGCGACCGGAACACTCACCGGCCGTGGCTGAAACCTATTTCACCGAGCAGCTGGTGCGTGGGCTCACCGACTCGCAGCTGCAGTTCCTGTGCGACATCAGCCTGCTCGATGCGGTCAGCGTCGAACTCGCCGATCACGTGCGCGACGGGCAGGACGCCGCGCAGATCCTGCGCAGCCTGGAGTATCTCTCGGCGCTGATGCCGCCGCTTGAAGGCGCCGCCGGCCACGTGCGGCTGCATCCGATGCTGCGCGAGCACTTTGCGGCGCTCGCCGCTCGCGCACCGGCGCGCTGCGCTGAGGTGCACCGGCGCGCGGCCCAGTGGCTGGTCCGCACGCAGAACCTCCTGGCCGCCCTGCGCCACGCCAAGGCCGCCGGCGACAAGATGCTCACCGGGGAGCTGATCCTGCAGGCGGGGGGCGTGTCGATCTGGATCCGCCACGGCATGGAGGAAGTCATTGCGGCGGAGCGGCTGATCGACGAGGAGATGATCGCCGCGATGCCGCGGCTCGGGCTGATGCGCGCCATCGTGCTCATCAAGCAGTCGCGACTGCACGAGGCACGCGCCCAGTACGACCGGGTGGCCGCCGCGACGCACGGCTTCTCGCCGGACTGCGCCCCCGAGGACGCAGCCGCGTTGCGGCGCGAGGGGCAGTTCGTCCACTCGATGCTGGTGCTGTATTGCTGCTTGCCGCTCAGCGAGGCGCATCTGCGCTCCCTCGCCGAGGGTCTGCACGATCCGGCCGCGGACGACGTTGAGCTCGCCCATCACAAGACCGTGCTGTGCGTGACGCATTTGCAGAGCGGTCTGTTTGAAGCCGCCTGGCGCTACGCTGAGGAGGCCGCTGCGCACTGCATGGCGTTCGGATCGGTCTACGGCACGAATTTCATCGATTTCCATACCGGGTCGATCGCGATGGCCCGCGGGGATACCCAGGAGGCGCTGCAGCGCTACGAGCGGGGCCGGCGCAAGAGCCGCAGGCACTTCCCGCACGACGCAGGCCTGCGCCTGATCGGCGATGTGCTGACAGCCGAACTGGACCTGGAGTGCAATGCCGTGGGCAATGCGAAGCGGCGGCTCTCGCAGCTCGTCGCTCGCTTGCACGATGCCGAGGCGTGGTTCGAGATCTATGCGGCCGCGTACGGCGCGTGCGCCGAGCTCTATCTGCTCGAGCGGGGTCTGGAGGAGACGCTCGCCATGCTCGATGAGGCGCACGCCCATGCGCAGCGTCTCGGCCTGACGAAGCTGGTGCCCATGCTCGATGGATTGCGTGTGGCGTCCCTGACGCTCGCCGGCGAGCCCGACCGGGCGCTGCGCGTCGCCGAAAGAAGTCCGACGCGGTTCGCGCAGGCGGGTCTTGCCGAGGGCGAGGGGGCGTCCTGGCGGGAAGTGGAGTGCCTGGCGAGCGCCTGGGCCCGTCTCATGGCCCGCCATGGCCGCTACTCCGAGGGGTTGCGCGTCTGCGCAGCGGCCCTGGCCTACGGCCGGGCCCGGGGGGCCGCCCGCATGACGCTGCGCCTGAACGTGCTATCGGCCATCTGCCTCGAGGCGCTGGGGCAGCGCGGGGCCGCACTGGAGCGCATCGGCGAGGTGTGCGCGGAGGTCGCCCGCACCGGGTATCTGCGCGCCGTGCTGCGCGAGGGAGCGGTGCTCGCGCCGCTGCTGAGCGAAGCGGCGCAGCGCCTGCCGGCGCAGGCGCTGCGTGCGCAGGCTCGCGAGCTGCATGGGCGGCTCACCGGGGAGGCCACCCGGCAGGCGCCGCTGTTCAGTCCACGTGAGCTTGATGTGCTGCAGCAGCTGGATCGGGGGCTGAAGGACAAGGTGATCGCCCGCCGTCTCGGGGTGAGCGAGCACGCCGTGCGCTTTCACCTGAAGAACATTTACACCAAGACCCGCTCCCACGGTCGCCTCGAGGCTCTGGTCCGGGCCCGCGAACTGGGCGTCCTGAGCGGCGGACCCTCCCAGAATCGGTAGGGTGACGTGGCCGGCGGTCGATCGGGCCCTCCTACCGGAGTTCCCCCGGCTCCTAGCTTTTTTTCTCGTTGGCGCTTGATTCGTGGCGGGTAAAGCTTGCCGGACAGGGGCACAAGCCCCGGCGGGGGAGTCCAGCGTGCTGCGAATCGGGGTCGATGTCGGTGGGACGAACACGGACGCGGTGCTCATGGACGGCCGCCGACTGCTCGCGTTCCACAAGCATCCGACGACGCCCAACGTCAGCGACGGCATCGTGGGGGCGATCCGCGCCATCCTGCGGGACGACACGGGCGAGCCGCGCGACCCGGCCGGCATCGCCGCGGTGATGATCGGCACCACGCATTTCACCAACGCGTTCGTCGAGCGGCGCAACCTCTCGCGCGTCGGGGTGCTGCGCATCGCCCTGCCGGCTGCGCGCGGCGTACCGCCGTTGATGGACTGGCCACGGGACTTCGTCGCGGCGATCGGCCACAACGTGTACTGCGTGCGCGGCGGGTATCACTACGACGGACGGATCAACTCGCCACTCGATGAGCTCGCGGTCGCCGCGGCGGCGCGCCAGATGAAGGCCGACGGGCTGACCTGCGCAGCCGTCTGTGGACTGTTCTCACCGGTCAGTGCCGCGATGGAGGAGCGGGCGGCCGAGATCATCGCGCAGGAAGCGCCCGAGATCGCCGTGACGCTCTCGAGCCGGATCGGCCGGATCGGGATCATCGAGCGGGAAAACGCGGCGATCATGAACGCCTCGCTCGCCGCGATGGCGCGCGACGTCGTGGCCGCGTTCGCATCAGCCCTGCGCGCCCTGGGGATCGAGGCGCCTTTGTTCATCAGCCAGAACGACGGCACGCTGATGAGTGCCGAGCGGGTTGCCCAGTACCCAGTGCTGACCTTCGCCTCCGGTCCGACCAATTCCATGCGCGGCGCAGCCTTTCTCTCCGGTCTGAGTGATGCGCTGGTCGCGGACATCGGCGGGACCACCACCGACATCGGCATGCTGGTGGGTGGCTTCCCGCGCGAGTCGGCCGTCAGCGCCGACATCGGCGGGGTGCGCACGAATTTCCGCATGCCGGACCTGCTGTCGATCGGACTCGGCGGCGGCAGTCTGGTGCACACCGAAGCCGGCCTCGTGCGCGTCGGCCCGCGCTCGGTCGGGTACCGGCTGACGGAGATGGCCCGGGTGTTCGGCGGCGAGACCCTCACGGCGAGTGACATCGCGGTTGCCGCCGGTTACGCCCGCATGGGCGATGCGGCGCGCGTGGCCGAACTCGACCCGGCGATGGTGAAGGCCGGCGTTGCCGAGATCCACCGGCTCTTCGCCGAGGGGCTCGATCGCATGAAGACCTCCGCGGCCGAGATCCCTCTGGTGCTCGTCGGCGGTGGCGCGGTGCTGATCCACGGGGACATACCCGGCGTCTCGCAGGTGGTCATTCCCGAGGCGGCGGGCGTCGCCAACGCAATCGGCGCCTCGATCACCCAAGTCGGCGGTGAGGTCGACCGGGTGTATTCGTACCAGGAACTCGGACGTGACGGCGCGATCGCGGCGGCGACCGAGCAGGCCCGGCAGGCTGCAGTCGCCTCCGGGGCGACCGCACAGTCCCTGCGGGTCGTCGAGGTCGAGGAGTTGCCGCTGGCCTACGTCCCCGGCGGTGCGGTGCGCCTGCGGGTCAAGGTCACGGGGGATCTGGCGCTGGCGGATGCAGAGGCAACGCCGGCCGGGCAGGTGCGGGCATGAAGATCGACAGCGGGATGCTCGAGGATTTTGCACGCGGCGCCGCCTTTCTCGGCACCGGTGGCGGGGGCGACCCGTACATCGGCCGGTTGTGCTGCGCCCATGCCATCGAGCAGTACGGTGCGCCGCAACTGCTGGCGCTTCAGGACCTGCCCGACGAGGCCAATGTGTTTTCGGTCGCCGGCATGGGCGCACCGACCGTGCTGGTCGAGAAGCTCTTTTCCCTCGAGGAGGCACATCTGGCGGTTGCGAAGCTCGAGCAGTTTCTCGGCCGGCGGGCGGACGCCATCATTGCGGCCGAGTCCGGCGGCATCAACGCGACGCTGCCGGTGGCCTATGCGGCCATGCGCCGCCTGCCGGTCATCGATGCCGACGGGATGGGCCGGGCCTTCCCCTCGATCCAGATGGTCTCCTTCAACGTCTACGGCGTCGCTTGTACGCCGATGGTGATCGCCAACGAGCACGGCGAGAGCGTCATCGTCGAGACGGACGGGGCGCTCGCCGCCGAGCAGCTCGGCCGCACGCTCGTGGTGCAGATGGGCGGCTCGGCCATGCTGTCGTGCTACCCGATGAGCGGCGCCGAGGCAAAGCGCACCGCGGTGGCCGCCACGCTGTCGGCGGCCCACGGCATCGGCCGCGCCATCGCCGCGGGCCGCAGCGCCGGGCAGCCGGTGGCCGCGGTGATCGAATACCTGCGCTCCACGACCTATTACCGCCATGCGTACCGGCTCTTCGACGGGAAGATCGTCGACGTACAGCGCGAAACGACGCGCGGCTGGGTGCTCGGGCGCTGTGTGCTCGAGGCGCTGCGTGGCGGAGGCGAGCGCCTGGAGATCCAGTTTCAGAACGAGAATCTCTGCGCACATCGCGACGGTCGGCTCATCGCCACGGTGCCGGACCTCATCGTCGTCGTGGACCGCGAGACCGCCGAGCCGATCACCACCGAAGGGCTGCGCTATGGCCAACGCGTCTGCGTGCTCGGGGTGAGCGCACCGCCGGCGCTGCGCACACCCGAGGCACTGGCGGTGCTCGGGCCGCAGGCCTTCAAGCTCGATCATCCGTTCACGCCCATCGAGACACTTTCCACCACCGCATGAATCCGCTCGACCAGATGCGACACTTGAACCATTCAAACTCTCGTTCCGAAGCACCTCGGGGGACCGACATGAACCGCGCCGCCGCCGGCCTGATGGCCGCTGCTTTCACCGCGTGGAGCGGCATTGCCGCCAGCGCTCAGCCGACTGACAGCCAGCAGCTGCAGCCGGTGATCGTCACCGCACAACGACGCGCCCAGAACATCCAGTCCGTACCCATCCAGGTCACGGCGCTCTCCGGGGAGCAGCTGGCAGCGGCCGGCGTCACCAACAGCCAGCAGGCGCTCAATCTCATCCCGAACGTGAACGTGGCGCACTCGTTCACGTTCCTGAATTCCTTCGTGACCATTCGGGGTGTCTCGGAGATCAATAATGCCGACCCGCCCATGCTGGTGGTGGTCGACGGTGTTGCGCAGAACAGCCAGAAGCAGCTGCTGATGGACCTGTTTAACGTCAAGCAGGTGCAGGTGCTGATGGGGCCGCAGGGCGGGCTTTACGGCCAGAACGCCATCGGCGGCGTCATGATCGTCACCACCCGGGGGCCGAGCAACCAGTTCCACTCGCATCTCGACCTGAAGTACGGCAACGGCGCGACCTACGCAGCGACCGGCAGCTTCTCCGGGCCGCTGATCAAGGACAAGCTGCTGTTCAGCATCGATGGCAACGTGCGCGGCAGCGGTGGGCTCATCAAGAACACGTATCTCGGCCGCAATGTCGATGCGGTCAACCACGACGATACCGTCCGGCTGCGGCTGCTGGCACTGCCAACGAGCTGGCTGACGCTCGACCTGCGCGGCGATTACAACGGCTTCAAGGGCGGAGCGACTTGGGACAGCGTGGTGTTCAGCGGAAATGCGAACGACATTCAGCCGCCGCAGAGTGATTATCCCGGTGGCACCTACGGTCACGTGAGCGATCTGGCGTTCAAGTTCGACGCGAATCTCGGCTTTGCGACCCTGACCGGCGTCACCGGTTACACGAATCTCGCCGAGGACTATCGCGGCTCGCTCGATTTCACCAACCCGGTGATCAACCCCGGCGGTCTGTTCGGCCTGTTCGGGCCGGTGGGTCAGGGACAGAACCTCTCGACGGCGATCACCAGTCAGGAGATCCACCTCGCTTCGCGCAACGACCAGCCGCTGCGCTGGATCGTCGGTGCCTATTACGAGCAGACGACGAAATCCCTGCAGACCCGGGCATTCTTCGAGACACCGGTCGGATCGGATCAGTACTACAACCCGGCGGCGGTGATCATCAACCGCAACGAGGGCGATCACAATCACTCGTGGGCGCTCTACGGACAGGCTGATTACGATCTGGCGAGCCGGCTGACAGCGACCGTCGGCCTGCGCTACGATGCGGCGAGCCTCGCACAGACGAACCTCGCGAGCCCCGCTTTCGGTGCAATCGCACGCAAGACCGAGACCGACACGGAGCCGAAGGCAACCCTGACCTATCACTTCACCAGGCAGGCGCTCGGTTATCTCACGTATTCGACCGGCTTTCGCGGCGGCGGCTTCAATTCACCGGGGATCTCCGCCCCGTTCTCCGAATATTTCGCGCCCGAAACGCTGACCAACTACGAGGCCGGCTTCAAGACGAGCTGGCTGAACCGTCGGCTCATCGTCAATGGCGACTACTACTACGACGTCGATCACAACTACCAGTTCTTCTTCGTCAACGCTGCGAACGGCTCGCAGATCATCCAGAACCTCAACCGCGTGCACATCAGCGGGCTCGAGCTCAGCGCCCAGGCGATCGTCACCCAGGGTCTGCAGGTGTTCGGCGGCGTCGGTACCACCCACACGGACATCATCGACAGCACTTCGGTGAGCGCCGCCTTCCCGGGCATCGACGGCCATCACACCCCGAAGACCATCCCCTGGAACCTCAAGGCGGGATTCCAGTACGAGCATTCGCTCGGGAACGGCATGCAGGGCACGCTGCACGTCGATTACACCCATGAGGGCAAGCAGTACTGGCAGGTCGACAACCGCGCGGTGCAAAAGCCACTCAACCTGCTCGATGCCCGCGCCGGTGTCGATTTCGCGCCCTGGGGCATCTATGTCTGGGGCCGCAATCTGACGAACG
>JAKAZL010000019.1:0-2376 GCA_021815925.1 Pseudomonadota bacterium
CTTGGCATTCGCCCGGCGAACGACACCGAGGGCTGTCTGCAGGACGTGCACTGGTCGGTCGGCTCGTTCGGCTATTTCCCCTCGTATGCACTCGGCGCGGTGATCGCCGCGCAGCTGTACGAGAGCCTGCGCAACGACGTGCCGGCGCTCGATGAGGAGCTCTCGCGCGGGGAGTTCTCCGGGCTGCTCGGCTGGCTGCGCACCAACGTGTACGGCCTCGGCGCAAAGGTACCGGTACAGGATCTGCTGCGCGGCGCGACGGGCAAGGCGCTCTCGGCGGCGGCCTACATCCGCTACGCGGAGGCGAAATATCTCGGGCCGGCCGCGAGCGAGGCCGCCTAGCATGACCACGGCGGTTCCGATGTCGCGGACGCTGACGCGCCTGCAGGCAAGACTGCGCGGTGAGGTCGGCAAGGCCATCGAGGACTTCGCCATGATCAGCGCGGGCGACCGGGTGATGGTGTGCCTCTCCGGCGGGAAGGATTCCTACACGCTGCTCGATATCCTGCTGTCGCTCAAGCGCAGCGCCCCGGTGGATTTCGAGCTGATCGCCGTCAATCTCGACCAGAAGCAGCCGGGCTTCCCGGCGCACGTGCTGCCGGAGTATCTCGGCGCGCTCGGCGTGCCCTATCACATCATCGAGCAGGACACCTACAGCGTGGTCCGGCGAGTGGTGCCCGAGGGCCGGACGATGTGCGGGCTGTGCTCGAGACTGCGCCGCGGCGCGCTGTACCGCTTTGCCGCCGAGCACGGCGTGACCAAGATCGCCCTCGGTCACCACCGCGACGACATCGTCGAGACACTGTTTTTGAACCTGTTCTTCGCCGGGCGGCTGAAGGCCATGGCCCCGAAGCTGCTCTCCGACGACGGACGCCAGGTGGTGATCCGTCCACTCGCCTACGTTGCGGAGCGGGATATCGAGCGCTATGCCCGCGGCCGGGGCTTTCCGATCATTCCCTGCAAGTTGTGCGGCTCGCAGGACAATCTGCAGCGTGTGGCCGTCAAGCGCATGCTGGCCGAGTGGGAGCGGGAGTTTCCGGGGCGCACCGAGAGCATCTTCTCTGCGCTGCGCCACGTCGAGCTCGGCTCGCTGGCCGATACGCGGGTGTTCGACTTCGCGGGCCTTGAGGTGCGGCACATCCGCTCCATGACGCTCGAGGAGGAACTGCGTCTGGAAGAGTCCTGCGCGGTTGTCTGAGGGTTCCCCGCTGCGAATGGACGCCGAATTCGCGACGCCGCTCGCCAATACCTACTGGGTTTATCCCGGACGCCTGCTCGCCGGGGAGCACCCGGGCGGGGCGACGAGCGAGGCGACCCGCCAGCGCATCGAGCGGTTGTGCGCGGCGGGAATCCGCGTGATGGTCGATCTGACCGAGCCGGCGGAAATCGGCGGCTACGACGATGCGCTGCCGCTGTCGGTGGAATATCACCGCAAGCCGGTTCCCGACCACGGCGTGCCGGCCCGGCGCGAGCACATGCTCGAGATCCTCGACTGCCTGCACGAGGCGCTCGCGGCCGGCAAGCCCTGTTACGTGCACTGCCGCGCCGGCATTGGGCGCAGCGCGACGGTGATCGGCTGTCTGCTGGCGGAACACGGGCTCGGCGGGGAGCAGGCGCTCGCGCAGCTCTCGCGCCTGTGGCGCCAGTCGGCGCGCTCGCTGGACTGGCCCGACATTCCGGAAACGAGTGCGCAGTGCGAGTACGTGCGGGACTGGCCGGCCCGGATGATCGCGCTGCCCGCGCTGCCTGTGATCCCGACCCCGAGCGATCCGCTGTTCGATCCCCCTGCGCTCTCGGCTGCGCGCGCGCTGCGCGAGCGCTATCTCGGCACGCTGCTCGGGCTGGCGCTCGGCGATGCGCTCGGCGCGCCCACCCAGTACCGCCGGCCGGGAACGTTCACGCCAGTGGCCGATCTGCTCGGCGGCGGGCCGTTCAAGCTGCCGCGCGGGGGCTGGAGCGACGATGCGGCCATGGCGCTGTGCCTCGCGGAGAGCCTGCTCGAGCGCGAGGCGTTCGATCCGGTCGATCAGGTGGAGCGCTACCGGCGCTGGCAGCGCGAGGGACACCTGTCCTGCACCGGAGAATGCGTCGGGATCACCGCCGGCACCGCGCGTGCGCTCGCCCAGGCCGGCTGGCGTCAGCAGCCGTTTTCCGGGTCGCACGATCCGGCGCGTCTCGATCCGGAGCCGCTCTCGCGCGTCGCACCGGCGGTGCTATTCGCGTTCGCCGCGCCCCAGGAGGCCGTGCGCCTGGCGAGCGAGGCGGCCCGCACGACCTGTCAGGTCAGCGCGGTGCTGGCCGCCTGCGCAGACCTCGCGCGCGCGCTGCTCGCGGCTCTTTCGGGCGCCCCCAAGTCGCGCATCCTGGCTGAGCAGC
>JAKAZL010000019.1:2476-34417 GCA_021815925.1 Pseudomonadota bacterium
CACGAGGCCGGACATGCGATCGACAATGCCTACCGGCTGCGGCGCCGCAAGCGCTGGCGCGAGGTGTTCGGCCCGGCCTCGCAGCGCTATCCGGACCGCTACCGGGCACGCCCGGGCAGCCGCCGTTACGTGCACCACCTCGGTGACTGGTACGCACAGGCGCATCCGACTGAGGATTTCGCTGAGACGTTCGCCGTCTGGTTGACGCCTCACTCGGGCTGGCGCAAGCGCTATGCCGACTGGCCGGCGGTGCGCAAGCTGCGCACCGTGGATGAGCTGATGAGCGAGGTGTGCGAGCAGCCTGCACCGGTGCGCACACGCGCGCGCATCGAGCCGATCGATACCAACACGCGCACGCTCGCGGAGCATTATCGCCGCAAGGTTGCCCGCTACCGTCGCTACCGGCGCACCATGGTCGATGGGCTCCTGCAGTGGCTGTTCACCGTCGAGCGGCCACGCCGGGATGCGGTGCGCGCCGCGACGCTGCTGCGCGCAAACCAGCGCGCGCTCATCGAGGCCGTCTCGCACGAACTCGGTGTGCCGCGCTATAGTGTGCACGAGATCATGCGCACGATGATTGACCGCAGCGAGGCGTTGCAGCTGTACATTCGCGGCAGCCGTCGCGACGCGGCGCACGTGTCCCGCTGGATGCTGGAGAAGCTGGTGTCGTTCTACTCACAGGGCGAGACGCCGCACATCCCGTTATGAAGAAACTGCGCATCCTGGTCGTGGTGCATGCCAGTCTGGTGCCGCCGGAGTCGCTCACGGGGCACTCGGAGAAGGAGATCGAGGAGTGGCGCACCGAGTACGACGTCACCGCGACGCTGCGGCGCAGCGGACACGACGTCCGGTGTCTCGGCGTACTCGACAGCCTGACCGAGATGCGCCTGGCGATCGCCGAGTGGAAGCCGGATATCGCCTTCAATCTGCTCGAAGAGTTCAATGGCATCGTCACCTATGACCAGAACGTCGTCGCATACCTCGAGCTGCTGCGCCAGCCATACACCGGCTGCAATCCCCGCGGGCTGCTGCTCTCGCGCGACAAGCCGCTGAGCAAGCAGTTGCTCGCCTATCACCGCATTCCGACGCCGCGCTTCGCGGTGTTCCGGCGCGGAGTGCGGGTGCGAGCCCCGCGCAAGCTGACCTATCCGCTGTTCGTCAAGTCGGCCACCGAGGATGCCTCGCTCGGCATCTCGCAGGCCTCCGTGGTCGAGGACGCCGCCCGGCTGAAGGAGCGCGTCGAGTTTATCTACGAGCAGGTCGGCTCCGATGCGCTGGTCGAGGAATTCATTCCCGGCCGAGAGCTCTACGTGGGCGTGTTCGGTAACGATCGCCTGACGCGACTGCCGGTGTGGGAAATGGGATTCGGCACGCTGCCGGAGTCGCTGCCGGGGATCGCGACGCGCAAGGTGAAGTGGGACCGGGCCTACCGTGACCGCTACGGCATCACGACCCGCCGGGCGAGCGATCTGCCGAACGGCGTCGAGGCGCAGCTCGACAAGCTCTCGCGGCGCATTTACCGGGTGCTGGGTCTGTCGGGATATGCGCGGATGGATTTCCGGCTCACCGCCGAGGGGCGGGTTTATGCGCTCGAGGCCAACGCCAATCCCAACCTGGAAGAAGGCGAGGATTTCGCCGAATCGGCGCTGGCCGCCGGCATCAAGTACCGCGAGCTGCTCGAGCGGCTGATGTCTCTGGGGTTGTCCTACCGCGCCTTGTGGCGCTGAGCGGTCTCGCGCGCTGTCAGCACTCGCTGCGCTCCGCTGCCAGCGACGGCCGTGGCGACGCTGCAAAAATCCCCGCTAAAATGTGTACCGGCTCGCGGTTTTCCGCGCCGCGTGTGGTCAACTGTGCGTGCCGGCCGGCGGTCCGTGCCGCCGCGCCGCTCGGGAGGGCAAACGATCCATGTCGAGCCGAATCCAACCGGTCGCCAACCTGAAGGAATACTTCAAGGACGCGCTGCACGGCGTGCTCGCGAAGCAGCGCGTGGACCTCGAGGATCAGACCGAGCATTACGTGGTGAACCTGCTCACGCTGTTCGCCCGCTCCGAGGCGCTGTTCGAGCAGACCGCCGAAGGACTGCGTGTCAAGCCGCTGGTGGTCATGATGTCCGAGGCGCTCGCGGCGCACAGCCGCACCGAGCGCGACCGCGGCCTGCAGCGTCTCGGCGATGTGTCGCTGTTCATCGCCGGCTTCCTGGCGCGCGGCTTCGCCCGCCGCCTCATCGACATCGACTATCATATTGCGATGGGTGGATGCGCCTACGGAGCACTGGCTCGGACGCTCGCCCCCCATGGCGCGCCCGAGAGCGAGGCGGGCCGGCGTGCGCGCGTGCTTGCGCAGGTGTTTGCCGAGCTCGCCGCGAAATTCCAGCCCATGGTCGATGCGCTCAACGAGCTGAGCGAGGCCGGCTATACCCACTCACACAAGGACATCCTGCGCTTGTACGAGCTGTGGCTGAAGACAGGCAGCCGGCGTGCGCATGCGTTGCTGAAGCGTCTCGGCGTCGAGCCACTCGCACGGCCCGCGACCACGCTCACGGCGCTGCACTGAAGCGCATGATCCTTACCCGCCTGCAGCAGTTGATCGGCGGCATCTACGACCTGGGCGTCGCCTATGACGTCTACGACTTCCTGGTGACCGACCGTGCCTGTCTGCCGCCGCAGGTGCGCGCGCGCCTCGGCGCCGAGGATCTCATCGTCGCTCAGGGTGGCGAGGCCGAGGAGGAGCTCGCCGTGTCACTGTATCTCGATCCGGCGCTGCTCGAGCGGCTCGGGCGCGAGGACCCGATGGTGCGGCTGTACGACGGGAACGTCGCGGACTGGTGGACCGCGCTCGAGGGTGTGAGTCATTTTCTCTACCTCGCCTGGAACGCGAGTCACGATCGGCCGGTGTCCCTGCTCGAGCTGGAGATGCAGGCCGAGGTGGACAAATACGTGGCGAGCTACTGGCTGATGCGCCGGCAGTGCCCCGGGCGATTCCCTCTCGAGTTGCGGCGACTGTTGTTCGAGCGCACCCGTATCGACCCGCAGCTCGCCGCGGGACGTGACGATCTGTACCGCCACGCGAGCGGTTACGCCGAGCGGTTCTGCCGCCGGCTCGAGCGGCTGCTGCACTCAGCGCGCACCGGCCGCGAGGACGGGGTGCTCGCCGAGCTGCGCCGCTTTTACCGCTATACCAATGCCCGCAAGCGCTCGCACATCGAGCAGCTGGCCTGAGTGCCCCTCAGGGCACTACGCGCAGGCGGGTGCCGCCTCGCGTGCTGCGAGCGCATAGCGGGCGCGCAGCAGACCGATCGCGGTCTTGCCGTCGCGGATCTCGCCGCGCTCGGCCCACTCGCAGGCCTGCTCGAAGGGCATCCAGTGCACTTCGATCACCTCGGACTGCTCGTGAGCGGCGACGGCGGTTTCCAGCTCCGTCGCAAGAAACAGGTGCAGCACCTCGCTGAACACCCCAGGCGAGCTCAGGTACGTCCCGAGGCTCTGCCAGTGCGTCGCGCGCACGCCGGCCTCCTCGGTGAGCTCCCGCTGCGCCGTGGCGAGCGGCGGCTCGTTGGGCTCGAGTTTTCCGGCCGGCAGCTCCCACAGCCAGCCGCCGGCCACGTAGCGGTACTGGCGCAGCAGGCAGACTCGCCGCTCCGTATCGATCGCAACCGCCACGGCGCCGCCGGGATGGTGGACGACCTCGAGCGTGGCCTGGTGGCCGTTCGGCAGCCGCACCTCGTCGGTCGTGAGCGAAACGATGCGGCCACGGTAGTGCACGGTCTGCTTCGGGGAGTCCATGCCCGGCAGCCTAGCACCGCGGGGCGGGCGGTGCGACGGGATACAGTCTGTTACATCTTGCTGTGCAATAATCCGACGGGTGATGATGACGAGCGCGACGCGAGAGAAGCCCGGCTTCGGGCAGGCTGTTTTTGTCCATGCCGGCTGGCGTTGTGCCAGCACCTACGTGTGGAGCCGCTTCCGGCTCCTGCCGGCCACCACGTGTTACTACGAGCCCTTCAGCGAACGGCTCGCGCACATCTCCCCGAAGCGTCTGGAGCGCGATACCGCGCAAGGATGGGACTCGCGCCATCCACCGCTTGCCTCGCCCTACCGGGCCGAATACCGCCCGCTGCTGCGGCGCGTGCTGCGCGGCGTGCCGGGTTATTGCGAATCCTTCGCCGTGGAGCGCTATTTTGCGCACGACGGTGCGCGGCGCGAGGCGGCCTACGTGCAGCGCCTGATCGCACATGCCCGCCGGCGCGACAGCATCCCGGTGCTGGGATTTTCCCGCTCCCTCACCCGGGCGGCGGCTCTGAAGGCGCAGCTCGGCGGCTACCACATCGTGCTGCGGCGCAACGCGCCGCAGCAATGGCTGTCCTGTCGCAGCTACCGGCTGGCCGGCGCGCTGCCGTATTTCGAGCTGTGCCACTTCCTCATCCTCGCCCTCGCGCCGGCCGACTCACCGGCCGGTCAGCTCGCCGCCAGCCTCGGCGTGCCACGACTGCCACGCTGGGTGCGCGGCTTCAACCGGCAGCTGGAGGCGGTGCGCGCGGCGCTCGGCCCGTGGAGCGAGGAGCGCTCCTACCAGGCGTTCATCGGGGTGTATCTGCTCTCACAGGCGGCGGCGGCTCCGGCGGCCGACCTGCTGCTCGACGTGAACCGGCTCGCGCAGTCCGCCCCGTACCGGGCGGGCGTCAGCGCGCGCATCCTCTCGGCCACGGGGCTGGCGGTGGATTTCAGCGACGCCCGCACGCCGCGCCACGAGGGCGAGCGGGTCGACGTCGATTTCGAGGCCGTGGAGCAGGACGTTCGCCGGCGGCTGATCGCCTGCGGGGTCGCGCTGAAGCCGCTCGGCGCGGGCCGACCCGCCACAGCAGACGTCCAGTAGTCGTCGACCGCGAACACTGGATGACGCCACCGGCAATGCGTGGCGGCCGAGCGGTCGATTCCGTATAGTCCGGCTCGTCATGTCGAGCGCGTCCCACCTTGCCCGGCTCAACGAGCCGCAACGCCGGGCGGCCTCCTTCGGTGAGCCGCTGCCCCGCGGGGGCGTGCGCTGCGGTCCGCTGCTGATCGTCGCCGGAGCGGGCACCGGAAAAACCAACACACTGGCGCACCGCGTTGCGCACCTGCTGCTGCACGGCGTCGATCCGGCCCGCATCCTGATGTTGACGTTCACGCGGCGTGCCGCGGCCGAGATGCGTCGCCGCGCCACCGACATCGTGCGTACCGCCTCGGGAGGCTCGGCTGGGGAGCATCTCGGCTGGAGCGGTACCTTCCATTCCATCGGCAACCGGCTGCTGCGCCAGTACGCGAGCGCGCTGCGACTCGACCCGCAGTTCACCGTGCTCGATCGGGGCGATGCGGCCGACCTGCTCGATGCGCTGCGCCAGGAGCTGGGACTGGCGCAGAAGGAGCAGCGCTTCCCGCGCAAGGACACCTGCCTGCAGATCTATTCCCACCGGGTCAACACCCAGCGCCCGCTGCGCGCGACGCTCGAGGAGCAGTTCCCCTGGTGTCTGCGCTGGGAAGAGGAGCTGACACGACTGTACCGTGCCTACGTCGAGCGCAAGCAGGCCGGGAGCCTGCTCGATTACGACGACCTGCTGCTCTACTGGCACGTCATGATGAGCGATGCGCGCCTCGCGGCGCTCGTCGGCGGGCAGTTCGACCATGTGCTGGTCGACGAATACCAGGATACCAACACGCTGCAGGCCGAAATCCTGCATGCGCTGAAGCCGGACGGGGCGGGCGTCGCAGTCGTCGGCGATGATGCGCAGGCGATCTACTCCTTTCGCGCCGCCTCGGTGGAGAACATCCTCGCTTTCCCGGAGCGCTTCACGCCGCGCGCGGATGTCATCACGCTCGAGCAGAACTACCGCTCCACGCAGCCGATCCTCGATCTGGCGAACGCGGTGATGGCCGAGGCGCCGCGCCAGTTCCGCAAGGACCTGAAGGCGGCGCGCAGCGGCGGGGTGCGAGCGGAGCTGCTCACCGTCGCCGACCTGCGCGAGCAGGCCGAATCGGTCTGCGAGCAGGTGCTCAGGCGGCGCGAGGCCAACGTGCCGCTGAAGCGCCAGGGCGTGCTGTTCCGCTCCTCGAGCCACAGCGACGTGCTTGAGATCGAACTCGGCCGGCGCGGCATTCCCTTCGTCAAGTACGGCGGGCTGCGTTTCCTCGAGGCCGCGCACGTCAAGGACCTGCTCGCTCTGCTGCGCTGGGCCGACAATCCCCGCAACGCGCTCGCCGGATTCCGCACGCTGCAGCTGCTGCCGGGCATGGGGCCGAGCAACGCGCGCCGGGCGCTCGATCATCTTGAGCGCGCCGCGGGCGGATTCGGCGCGCTGCGCGAGTTCACTCCGCCGCCGGCGGCGGTGGAGTACTGGGACGGGCTGCTCGCCGCGCTCCTCGAGCTCGCCGATCCGCACCGCCCGTGGGCGGGGCAGGTGCAGCGGGCGCGCCTGTGGTATCAGCCGCACCTGGAGCGCCTCTACGAGCAGGTGCATACCCGCAGCGCAGATCTCGAGCAGCTCGAGATCCTCTCCGTGAACTATCCGTCCCGCGAGCGCTTCCTCAGCGAGCTGGCGCTCGATCCGCCGGCGGCCGCTTCCGATCTGGCTGGCCCGCCGGCGCTCGATGAGGATTACCTGGTCCTCTCGACCGTCCATTCCGCCAAGGGCATGGAGTGGGATGCGGTCTATTTGCTCAACGTCGTCGACGGCAGCTTCCCCTCGGAGTTCGCCGCCGGCAGTCAGGCGCTGCTCGAAGAGGAGCGGCGTCTGTTCTATGTCGCGCTCACCCGGGCGCGCACCGATCTGCTGCTCTACGCGCCGCTGAAGTTCTACGTGACCGCTCAGCACCGGCACGGCGATGCGCACGTGTATGGCGGCCGCAGCCGCTTTCTGTCTCCCGGGGTGATGGCGCATCTGTCGTGCAGCGCAAGCCCGGCTGCCACGCTGCCTGCGGGCTGCGGTGCGGCCGGACTCGAGCCGGTGCTGGACGCCGGCGCTCGGCTGCGCGGGATGTGGTAGCGCCGCGGGGCGCTCAGTGCTGGGGCGCTTTGACGAATTTCAGTGTGAAGCGGTCCGGCTCGCCGATGGCCGCATAGCGCGCGCGGTCGATCTTGCCGAGCCGGTAGGCGGGCGGTAGCGTCCACACGCCGGCCGGGTAACCCTTGGTGTCCCGCGGGTTGGCATTGACCTCGGAGGTGGCCACCAGCCTGAAGCCGTGCGATTCGATCAGCCGGATGGCATAGGACTGGTCGACGTAACCGTTGCGGGCGCGTGCATCGACCTTCGATCCCGGCGCGGCGCGGTTGTCGATCAACCCGAGCACGCCGCCCGGCGCGAGCGCGCGGTAAATGCTCGTCAGGGCCTTACTGGCATCCCCACGGGCCATCCACTGGTGCAGATCACCGAAGGCGAGGACCAGCGTAACCGAGCCCGGCGGAACGGCATCGCCGCCGTTCAGCGGGAACGTCACGACCTGCACGCGCCGATAGACGCCCGGGTCGGACGCCAGCAGCTGGCGATAGGCTGCATTGCGCGCCGCCAGGAAGCGGCTGTGGCCGGGATCGATCAGCGCCGTATAGAGCCGGCCCCGGCCGCGCAGCAGCGGAGCGATGATGCGGGTGTAATAGCCGGAGCGGGGCCAGACCTGCAGCACGCGCGATTCGGGGCGCAGACCGAAGAACAGCAGCGTTTGGGCAGGGTGGCGCTCCTGGTCGAGGAGCCGCTCGGCGGCCGGCCGCGGGCCGGCGAGGATGGTGTCGAGCGAGATGGCCGTGGAATGCCGGCCGCTTGTGGTGGCGCAGCCCGCCAGCAGTACCACGGCAGCCAGGGCGGTCGCGGCGGCCGGGGCCGCTTTCGGAAGCGCTCGCATGAGGGCTGCCATTGTGGACGGGTACGCGGCCAAAAAAAACCCCGCTGGGACTCTGGCGGAGCTTTTCGGTGGCCGTCGCCGGGCCCGGGCCGGCTCCTCACGCCGGCAATGACTGAATCGGACCGCGCCCGGCGAGTGATGCCGGGCCGGCTCGAGGCGTGCAAGACGAGGCGACCGCCGCGCAGCTCGCGGCGGTCGCCCCGGTGAGCTCAGCGGCGGAACGGACCGCCGCCGGAGCGGGGTCGCGGGGCGCGCTCCTGGGCTTCGTTCACGCGCAGCGCGCGGCCGCTCATCTGGAACCCATTCAGCGCCTGGATCGCCCCCTGTGCTTCACCCGGTGCCATTTCCACGAAGCCGAAGCCACGTGGCTTGCCGGTTTCCCGGTCGTTGATCAACTTGACCGAATCCACCTTGCCGTGACGCTCGAAGAGCGTCTTCACATCCTGCTCGGTGGCGTTGAAAGGCAGATTGCCTACATAAATCGTCGTCATCCGGAAGTCTCTCTTGGCAGCGCGATCCGCCGGCCGCTCGCTTCGGTGGCGGGTATCGCGGGATCAGTCGGGAAGGACAGGGCGTGGATGGACATGCTTGGGTCGGGTGCACCAACACTGCCCCTGGCCCAGAAGCCTGCGAGAGGCTCACCCATGGAGGATGCGCGGAGCGGAGCGGATCGAAGGAGTCGGAAACTCAAACGTGATCAATCCACTGCGGACTGGGACCCGACCGATGCTACTCCCGGCTTTTGCGGGACGCAAACACTTGGCAGGTCGCTTCGGGCGAAGGCACCCGAAGTCTGTAGCAACGACGCAACAGTCAGCTTCCCGCCGGCTCCAGATAGGCGTACCCGTCGAGTTCGCTCTCGTAGAAGCGCTTGAGCACCTGGCTCTCGGCGAGACTCATCCGTCCGTCGCGGATCGCCCGCTCGCAGTCGCGCATCAGGGCCGGTGACAGCTCCGCCACGTCGTACTCCATGTACTCGAGCACGCGGTTGGCCGTGTCGCCCTTGACCACTTCCTCGATCCACCAGCCGCCCTCGTCGTGCCGGCGAACGTGCACGACGTGGGTATCGCCGAACAGATTGTGGAGGTCGCCGAGGGTCTCCTGGTAGGCCCCGACCAGGAAGGCGGCGAGGTAATAGCGCTCTGCGGCGCGCAGCTCGTGCAGCTCCAGAGTGTGCTTGACGTCGCGCAGCGATACGAAATGATCGATCTTGCCGTCGGAATCGCAGGTGATGTCGGCGAGCACGCCGGTGCGCGTCGGGAGCTCATCGAGGCGGTGGATGGGCATGATCGGGAAGAGCTGATCGATCGCCCAGCTGTCCGGGAGGGACTGGAACACCGACACGTTGCAGAAGTAGGTGTCCGAGAGAATCGACTCGAGCCCCTCGAGTTCCTCCGGCTGGCGCTCCAGGCGCCGGCAGCAGTCGCGCACCTTGGCGCAGGTGGCCCAGAAGAGCCGCTCGGCGAGGCCGCGGAACTCGAGCGACAGCAGACCCAGGTTGAACATCTGCAGCACCTGGTCGCGCGCGGTGAGCGCGTCGTGATAACACTCGACCAGCCGCCGCCGGCTGACCGAGCGAAACGCCTCGAACAGGTCATGCACCGGCTGGGGCAGCTCCTCGCCGCCGTCGTAGTCCTCTTCCTCGCGGCCCGTCACGCGAAATTTGTCGAGCGCCGAGGAGCCGAGTACGTCGAAGATGAGCACGCTGTGATAGGCCGCGACCGCCCGCCCCGACTCGCTGATGATCATCGGGTGCGGCACTTCGCGCGCGTTGCAGACACTCGCGATGCGGTACACGACGTCGCTCGCATACTCGTTCAGCGTGTAGTTCATCGACGAGGAGTAGTTCGTGCCGCTGCCGTCGTAATCGACCCCGAGCCCGCCGCCGACGTCGATGTACTGCAGGCCCGCACCCATCCGCTTCAGCTCCGCGTACACGTGCGCGAGCTCGTTGATCGCGTCCTTGACGCGGCGGATGTCCTGCAGCTGGCTGCCCGGGTGGCAATGCACGAGCTGCAGGCAGTCGAGCATGTCGCGCGCCTTCAGCTCGCGCACCAGCTCGAGAATCTCCGTGATGAACAGCCCGAACTTCGACTTCTCACCGGTCGAGTCGCGCCACTTCCCCGAGCCCTCGGTCACCAGCTTGACGCGCACGCCGATGCGCGGGCGAACCCGGTATTTCTCGGCGTGCTTCAGGATGAGCGCCAGCTCGTCGAAATTCTCGACCACCGGGATGATGGTCCGGCCCAGCTTGGTCGCTAGCGTGACCGCCTCGATGTAGCTGTCGTCCTTGAAGCCGTTGCATACGATCAGCCGGTCGGAGGCGTTCTCGGTCATCGCCATCACGGCGAGCAGCTCGGGCTTGGAGCCGACCTCCAGCCCGAAGCCGAACTGCGCGCCGTAGCGGTACACCTCTTCGACCACGAGGCGCTGCTGATTGACCTTGATCGGGAACACCGCCGCGTAGCGGTTGCGGTAGTCGTTCTCGGCGATCGCCTGCGCGAACGCATCGTGCAGATGCTTCAGCCGATGCGCCAGGATGTCCGAGAAGCGCACCACCACCGGCGTCGTGAGGTCGCGGGCCTCGAGCCCCTCGATCACCTCGTACAGGTCGATGTCGCTCCCCGGCAGCGTATCGGGGCGCACGACGACGTGGCCGGCCGCGTTGATGCCGAAATAACCCTTGCCCCATGCGTTGACATGGTAGAGCTCGAGGGAGTCCTCGATGCGCCAGGGCGCGGTGGGGTTGTACTGGGGAGTGCCGATGCTCTTGGGATCTACGGCCACGTCGGTGATTTCCGTACGACGCGCGGGAGTGCGTTCGCCGCGCACGATATCAAAATGGCGCTGCAGTAAAAGACCCGCGGGGAAAATTTTCGGCAGCGCCGCCCCTCAGCCGTCCCGGGTGACGGGCCGCGCCGGATCGCGGATCCACTCGCTCCACGAGCCGGCATAGAGCCGCGCGCCCCCGAGGCCGGCAATCTCGAGCGCGAGCAGGGTGTGGCAGGCGGTCACGCCCGAGCCGCACATGCACACCGCCTCGCTCGCGGTGCGGCCACCGAGGATCTGCAGGTAGCGCGTGCGCAGCGCGTTCGCGGCGAGGAAATGGCCCTGCTGGAGGTTCTCGGTGAAGGGCTGATTCACCGCGCCGGGGATATGTCCGGCGACCGGATCGAGGCTCTCGTTCCGCCCGGCGAACCGATCTGCGCCGCGCGCGTCGATCAACAGCCGCTCGCCTCGCTCGAGTTCGCCCGATGCGACCGCCCGCTCGAGCTCGGGCGCATCGGCCAGCAGCCGCGGGTCGGGCCGGCCGGTGAAGTGGCGGGCGCTGGCCGTGGCGGGCGCGCCGCTCTCGAGCGGCAATCCCTCCGCCTGCCAGGCGGCCCAGCCGCCGTCGAGCACCGCGACGCGCCGATGTCCCAGCCAGCGCAACAGCCACCACAGGCGGGCGGCGAACGCACCGGGTCCCTGGTCGTACGCGACCACCTGCGTGTCGGCGTCGATCCCCCAGCGGCCGAAGCATTGCGCGAGCGCCGCCGGCGCCGGCAGCGGATGCCGGCCGCTCGCGCTGGAGAGCGGCCCGGACAGATCCCGGTCCAGGTGCGCGTAGCGCGCCTGCGGAATGCGCGCCGCGGCATAGGCCGCCTCACCCCACTCGGGCCGGGCCAGATCGAAACGGCAGTCGATCACAACGAGCGCCGGCTGCCCGAGTCGCCGCGCCAGTTCGTGCGTGCTGATCAAATTGTCGAGCATGTGCGTCCCGCCGTTGCGGCGGCGCGAGCCGCCGGTGCCGGGCCCATTCTATGCAGTGGGGGCCCGCCAGGCGAACCGGCGGTCGAGTCGAGCGCCGCGCGGCACCGGCCGCCCGGAACCCGGTACAATTCCAGGGCAACCACAGGGGGGACGGATGACGATCGAGGTCTACTGGGGCAGCGGCAGTCCCTACGCGTGGCGGGTGCTGCTCGCGCTCGAGCACAAGGGCCTGCCTTACACGGCGCACCTGCTGCAGTTCTCCAAGCAGGAGCACAAGTCTCCGCAGATGCTGCAGATGAACCCGCGCGGGCGCGTGCCGGTGCTCAAGGACGGCGATTACATCTGCTTCGAGTCGCTCGCCATCCTCTATTACCTCGATTTGAAGTACCCCGAGCCCGCCATCTTCGGTGCGAACCCCGAGGAGGCCGGCACCATCATGCGGGTGATCTGCGAGTACCAGGCTTACATCGAGCCGCACCTGCGCACGATCACCCGCGCGGTGTTCGCCGGCACCGCGGATCTGCGCAGCGAGGAGATCACCCAGGCCATGCACGCGGTGGCGAGCGAGGCGCGCACGATCGAAGGACGGCTGTCGAAGTCCGACTGGGTGGTCGGTGAGCGCTTCTCGGCGGTCGACATGGTGATATTCCCCGGCATTCAGCTGCTGAAGCGCGCACTGGAGCGGCCGGCGGCGCGCGAGCTCGCCTCGCGCTTCATGCCGGTGGAGGTCAACTATCCGGCCCTCGGTCGCTGGCTCGAGCGCATCGCGACGCTGCCGGGCTACGCGCGCACGTATCCGCCTCACTGGCGCGAGGGCTGAGAGCGGCGTTTCGTCGATGGCCGCGCTTTGATACCCTCCGCGCTGGCGCCGGCGCGCCTGTGCGGCCACCGGCGTCCTTTGCTCTATTTTTCGGGTAATCATGAGCGAGATGAGCGAATACAAGATCCACGTCGAGTTTCCCGGGCGCATCGTCCTGGTCGGGTTCGGCAGCATCGGCCAGGGTGTTCTGCCGCTGCTGCTGCGGCACATCGGCATTCCGGCCGAGCGCATCACCATCGTGACGGCCGAAGACAAGGGCAGCGTCGAGGCCGCACAGTACGGCGTGCGCTTCGTGCGCGAGGCGCTGACCCGCGAGAATTATCGGCGCGTGCTCGGCACCCTGATCGGGCGCGGGGATTTCCTGCTCAATGTCTCGGTAAACGTCTCCAGCCTGGCGCTGATCAAGCTGTGCTGGGAGAAGGGCGCGATGTACCTGGACACGTGCATCGAGCCCTGGCCCGGCGGCTACACCGATCCGACCGTGCCGGCGGGGCGGCGCACCAACTACGCACTGCGCGAGGAGGCGCTCGCGCTGCGTCAGGGCAATGAACGCTCCCCGACCGCCGTGCTGACCCACGGCGCCAATCCGGGCCTGGTCTCCCACCTGGTCAAGCAGGCGCTGCTCAATATCGCGGCCGACACCGGCGTGCACACCGCGACGCCCGCCTCGCGTGCCGAGTGGGGTGCGCTCTCGCGCCAGCTCGGCGTGAAGACCATCCACGTCGCTGAGCGCGACACGCAGCGCGCGAACGTGGCGAAGGAGCCGGGCGAGTTCGTCAATACCTGGTCGATCGACGGCTTCGTCAGCGAGGGCTCGCAGCCGAGCGAGATGGGCTGGGGGACGCACGAGCGCAATTTCCCGCGCGACGGCAAGCGGCACGAGACCGGATGTCAGGCGGCGATCTACCTGATGCAGCCCGGTGCGGGCACGCGTGTGCGCACCTGGACGCCGCTGGCCGGCCATTTCCACGGCTTCTGCATCACCCACGGGGAGGCGATCTCGCTGGCGGATTACCTCACCGTGCGCGAAGGCTCGCAGGTGGCTTACCGCCCGACGGTGCACTACGCCTATCACCCCTGCGACCAGGCGGTGATGTCGGTGCACGAGCTGCTCGGGCGCAACTACGTGCAGCAGGAGCGCCAGCGGTTGCTGATGGACGAGATCGTCAGCGGCATCGACGAACTCGGGGTGCTGCTCGCCGGACACAAGAAGAACGCCTACTGGTACGGCTCGCAGCTGTCGATCGAGGAGGCGCGCCGGCTCGTGCCCTGGAACAATGCGACCAGCCTGCAGGTGACCGTCGCGGTGCTCTCGGGCGTTATCTGGGCGATGGAGAATCCCAACCGCGGCATCGTCGAGCCCGAGGAGATGGACTTCCAGCGCAACATCGAGATCTGCCGGCCGTACCTCGGGCCCGTTGTCGGCCGCTATACCGACTGGACGCCGCTGCACGAGCGCGGGCGCCTGTTCCCCGAGGACATCGACACCTCGGACCCCTGGCAGTTCAAGAACGTGCGCGTGCTGTGGTAGCGGCCGGCCCTCAGGCAGGCGTGTAGCCGATCTCGACGATCACGTAACGCCGGGCCCCGCCCGGCAGCGCGACGCTCAGCTCCTCGTCGAGCCGGCGGCCGAGCAGCGCACGCCCGAGCGGGGAGTCCATGCTGATGAACCCCGGCTCGCGGTCGATCTCGTCCGGCCCGACGATGCGGTAGCGGGCGGACTCGCCGTCCTCGGCCTCCAGGGTGACCCACGCCCCGAAGAACACGCGGCGCGGATCGGCCGGCGGCTGGTCGACCACCACCATTCCGTCGAGCCGCTTGCGCAGAAATCGCACCCGCCGGTCGATCTCGCGCAGCCGGCGCTTGCCGTAGGTGTACTCGGCATTCTCCGACCGGTCGCCCTGGGCCGCCGCCTCTGCCACCGCGCGGGTGACCTGCGGCCGCTCGACTCGCCACAGCGTGTCGAGCTCGAGCCGCAGCCGCTCGGCGCCCTGAGGGGTGATGTACTGCGACGACGGCGGTGCGGGCGGACGATATCGGCTCATGGGTGGTGATCGGCGGACGGTCGAGCGGTGCCGGGACCGTGGTCGCAGAAGTGCGACATTCTGCGGACCGCTTCACGGTCGGTACAGGTCGGTGGGACTAACCTTTGATCGTGGCTACGAAGTATTACACGCACTTCCTCACGGGTGGGGACGCCGTGGCCGAAAGCCCGTCGACCCACGAGTGGAGCGGCGTCGTCGAACTTCGCGAGCCGCTGCGCGATCGGCGCGAGATCCGTGAGTTGCGTGCGCTGCTCGCCGTCAATTTCAACCTGGATTCAGAGGATATTCGCATCCTGCACTGGGCGCGCCTTCACTAGTCCCCCTGGGCGGACGACCCCCTTCACGCGAGTCCGCCTTATCGCCCCGATCCTCCGCGGATCGGGGCTTTTTTCTGTCCTGCGGAAACCTATCGACTCTTAACCTGTCATAATCCGCCGACATGAAGCGCACCCACTCCTGTGTCTCGTTCGCCGTCTGTCTCTCGCTGGCCGCCGGCGGCTGCACCGTGCTGCACGCGCATGTGCGCACCGTGGCAGCGCCGCCGCAGACGGCCGCCGCCGTGGCCACGCTACCGGCACCAGTGCAGACCGAGCGCTTTGTGCTCAAGCCGGGGCAGAGCGTCATCGGCGCAGTGCAGGTCGTGCGGATCAAGCCGCACCAGGTGCTTTCCGACATCGCACGTCTGTTCGATGTCGGCAACGACGCGATCCAGCATGCCAATCCCAAGGTCGACCCGTGGCTGGCGCCGGTGGGCACCCGCGTGGTCGTGCCGACGCAGTTCATCCTGCCGGACGCGCCGCACGTCGGCATCGTGGTCAACGTGGCCGCCATGCGGCTGTTCTATTTCCCGCCGCACAAGCCGGGGCAGCCGCAGGTCGTCATCACCCATCCGGTCGGAATCGGCCGGGTCGGCTGGCCCACGTACACCGGCTTGACGCGCGTGGTCGGGCACATCGCGCATCCGGCGTGGATCGTGCCGCCCTCGATCCTGGCCGAGCACGCCCAAGAGGGGGTGCCCCTGCCGCAGGTGGTCCCCGCCGGCCCCACCAATCCGCTCGGCAACTGGGCGATGCCGCTGTCCCCGGCCGGCTACTATGCGAACGTTCTGATCCACGGGACCGACAAGCCGGCCGGCGTCGGCCGACGCGTCAGCCACGGCTGCATCCACCTGTATCCGGAGGACATCAAGCAACTGTTCAGGGAGGTGCCGAACGGTACGCCGGTGCGCATCGTCAATCAGCCGTTTCTGTTCGGCTGGAGTCACGGACGGCTGTACATGCAGGCCTATGGACCGCTGCAGGATGACAAGCGGCCGTGGAAGACGAATGCGACGCTGCTCGATCGGATGCTCACGCGCGGCCTGATTCACGACCTGGCGCGCGCGCAGCAGCGCATCGACTGGCGGCGGGTGCGCTCGCTGGTGGCCGATCCAAAGGTCGTGCCGCTGCCGGTGTCGGGACAGGGACTGGTCGGCGAGGGACTCAAGGCCATGCTCGTGCAGAACCGTCTGCCGAAGGGCTCGGCCTGGAACGGCAAGACCCATCTGCCGCTCACCACGGCGCAGTTCCGCAAGATCATGGCCCGCTACGATGCGGGACTGAAGCACGGGCGCGTTGCCGACGGCAAGACCCGGCACGGCGCGCACGATGCGCACAAGGCGGGCGAGGAGCCCGCGACCGCACGCTCCGCCGACCCCAGCGCCGATGGCAGCTCGAGCGCGGCGCGCGCGCATCCGGCTGCGCCCTGACGGGGCGGTCCGGCCGGCTTCTGTGGTAGAGTCGGAAGCGATTTAAACCAAAAATAACGCCGTGGGGACGTACGGGTGGTTGGCGGCGGTCCGGGTGTTTCTCTCCAGGATGATGACGTCGAATCGGCAGGCCTCGGTCGCCAGCCGGTCACGGCATTCGTCGGCCGCGCGCTGAAGGGCCCGCTGCACCGCCCGGTGCCGGTGAGGAGCTTCGCGGAGTTCGAGCGGATTTTCGGCGGCCTGTGGCAGCCCTCGACGTTGTCGTATGCGCTGGAGCAGTTCTTCGCCTGCGGCGGATCCCGGGCACTGGTGGTGCGGGTCGCCAATGGCGCGCGGGCGCCGACGGTCTCGCTGCCGGCCGGTCCGGCCGCCCTGCGGCTCGCGGGCGTGCATCCCGGTTCGCGCGAATACCTGCGCGCCTCGGTCGATTACGACGGCATCACCGAGTGCGACGGCACGTTCAACCTGGTGCTGCAGCGGGTGCGTGCAGCGGGCTCGGAGCGGGTCGAGGACCAGGAGATCTTTCGCCGGATGTCCCTCGCGCCGGAGGCCGACCGGTTCGTCACCGAGGTGCTATCGCGCTCGCAGTTGGCGCGCGTCGTGCCGCCGCTGCCGGCGCAGCGCCCGGACCGCTCCGGACCCGGGGCCGGCGGCTTTGGCGTCGGGTACGTCGGCTCCAATCCCGACGGGGACGACGGCGGGCCGATCACCGATTACGATGTGATCGGCTCGGCCACCGATGCAACGGGACTGTTCGCCCTTGGCGCCGAGCCGTTCGATTTCCTGTGCATTCCCCCGCTTTCACGCGAGCAGGACGTTGGCCTGGGCACGCTGCTGGTGGCAGCGCGCCTGTGCCGGGAACGCCATGCGCTGCTGCTGGTCGACCCTCCGGGCTCCTGGGAGAGTCCGCAGCAGGTCATCGAAGCGATGCGCAAGTGGCCCTTCAGGAGCGATCACGCCGTCATGTACTACCCGCGTCTGCGCGCGCTCGATCGCCTGCGCGGCCGACTCGAGACGTTCGCTTGCGGCGCTGCGGCCGCGGGACTGCTGTCCCGGGCCGAGGAGAGCCGGCCGGTCGGGGCGGCCGAGGAGGAGCTGGTGCTGCGCACCGGCCTCACGCCGGCCGCCGAGGTGTCGCTGGCCCAGCGGGCGCGGCTTGCCCTGGCCGGCATCAATACGCTGGTCACGAGCCGCTCGGGCGCTCCACCGCTCAGCGCGCGCACGCTCGCGGCCGGCGGGAGCGGCTCGCCGGACTGGAAGTTTCTCACCGCCCGACGCCTGGCGCTGCGCATCGCCGCGAGCGTCGAGCGCGGCACCCGCTGGATGCTGTTCGAGCAGAACAGCCCGGCCACCTGGGCGCGGGGCCGCTCGCTGGTGGATGCCTACCTCGCCCGGCTCGCCGACGAGGGGGCGTTCGTCGGTGAGTCGCCCGAGGAGCGCTATTTCGTCGTCTGCGACGAGCGCATCAATCATGCGCAGGCCATTGCCGAGGGCAGCGTCAACCTGCTGTTCGGCATCGCGCCTCGCCGCGCCGGTGAGTTCGATACCTGGCTGGTCACTCACCAGCCGGCCGCGAGCCGCGCCCGCCCGGTGTCGGTCAATCGGCTCGCCACGCGCCCGCCGACCCCAGTGGCCGCCGAGGCGACGCTTCGCCACTGAGCTCACCGCCCCGCGCTGGCTTCATCCGCCGTTTGTCGGCATCATTGGCCGATGAGTGACGAGTCGCTTGCCACGGCAGAAGGCTCCGGTGCGACCGCACCGGCCGCGTTGCAGCGTCACGTGGTGTTCTCGCACGGCCAGGCGAGCGGCCCCTGGGGACGCAAGATCACCGCCCTCGCCGAGGTCGTACGCAGCGAGGGCTACCAGGCGCATTCGGTCGATTACCGCGGGCTCGACACTCCGCGCGAGCGCATCGCGCGGCTGGCCGATTACTGCAAGGAATTGACCGGCGATCTGGTGCTGGTCGGCTCGAGCCTCGGCGGCTATGTGACCGTGGCCAGCGCCTCGGTCCTGCACGCGCGAGGCATCTTCCTCATGGCCCCGGCGCTGTATTTCCCGGAACTGCCGCCGCTGCGCGCCGGTATCGTCGATTGTCCCACCGCGATCGTGCACGGCTGGCACGACGACGTCGTGCCCTTCGAGCACAGCGTGCGCTTCGCGCAGACCTGCCGCGCCGCGCTGCACCTGCTTGAGAGCGATCACAACCTGCACAATCAGATCCGCGTCATTCAGAACCTGTTCGAATATTTCCTCATTGCGCTCGATTTGCCCCAGCTGGCCTTCGAATAAGACCCGCGGCGAGCCCGTACCGAGGGATGCGACACGGCGGCAAGCGGGCCGGATGACTGCATGAACTGGCTTTTGCACCGAGTGCTGGCGTTATGGGTGCGCTGCAAGATCCTCCCCGAGGACGCGGCGACGCGTCTGCGCGATCGCGCCCATCCGGTCTGCTACGTGCTCGAGCGGCACAGCGTCGTCGATCGTGCGGTGCTGCAGAACGTCTGCGACCGGATGCGCCTGCCGCGGCCGCGCAAACGGCTGCTGCGCCGGCGCGGTGAATTGCGCTCCTACTTCTATCTCGGCCGGCTGCGCGGCTTCTGGAACGAGCGGCTCGATCGCCGCCCGCCGCCGAACATCGAGCAGATGCTGCGCGCGCTCGATGCCGACCCGCAGGCGGACATCGACCTGGTGCCGGTGGCGGTCTACTGGGGCCGCGCCCCGCAGCGCGAGCAGTCGTGGTTCCGGCTGCTGCTGGTGGAGAACTGGGCGTTCACCAGCCGCGCGCGCAAATTCTTCCAGGTGCTGTTCAACGGCCGCAACGCGTTGCTCGAGTTCGAGGAGCCGATCTCCCTGCGCAGCCTGATGGGGGAGGATGGCGGGCTTGCGGTGCGCAGCCGCCGGGTCACCCGTTCGCTGCGGGCGCTGTACGTCCAGCGGCGCACCGCGCGAATCGGACCGGACCTGTCCCACCGGCGCGTGGTCGTCACGCGCGTGCTGCGCACGGCCGCAGTGCGTGCCGCCGTGGCGCAGCTGATGCGCGAGAAGAAGATTACGCGCCGGGCCGCGCTGCGCGAGGCCGCCGGCTACGCCAACGAGATCGCCGCGAATTACTCGCACGCTTTCGTGCGCTTTCTGGAGCGGGTGCTGACCTGGCTGTGGAACCGCCTGTACGACGGCGTGGAGGTCGGGCACCTGCAGACGCTCGAGCAGGCCGCGCAGGGCAACGAGATCGTCTATGTGCCGTGTCACCGCAGCCACATGGACTATCTGCTGCTCTCGTACGTCATCTACGTCAATGGTTACGCGACGCCGCACATTGCCGCCGGCATCAACCTGAACCTGCCGATCGTGGGGCGCTTCCTGCGGATGGGCGGGGCCTTTTTCATCCGGCGGCGCTTCGGCGGCAACGCGCTGTATACCGTGGTGTTCATGAAGTACCTGGCCGCCATCATGGCGCGCGGCCACTCGATCGAGTACTTCATCGAGGGCGGGCGCAGCCGCACGGGACGGCTGCTGCAGCCGAAGACCGGGATGCTCTCGATGACGGTGCGCAGCTTTCTGCGCGATCCACTGCGGCCGGTGGTGTTCGTGCCGGTGTATTTCGGCTACGAGCGCATCATTGAGGGGGCGACTTACGTCGGGGAGCTCTCCGGCAAGCCGAAGGAGAAGGAAAGCGTGCTCGGGCTGGTCCGCGCGCTCGGCCGGCTGCGCGAGCGCTTCGGGCGCGTGCACGTCAATCTTGGCGAGCCGATCGCGCTCGAGGCGATTCTCGATCGGCACGGGCCGTGGCGTGAGCAGGCCTTCGATGAGGATACCCGCGCAGCCTGGATCGGCGCCGCGGTGGACGAGCTGGCCGGGCGCATCATGCGCAACATCAACTCCGCAGCCGCGGTCACGCCGGTCAACCTGCTGGCGATGGCGCTGCTCGCCATGCCCCGCCAGGCGCTGCCGGAGAGCGATCTGATCCGCCAGATCGACCTGTACCGCTCGCTGCTTGCGGGGTTCCCGTATAGCGCGCGGGTGACCGTGACGAACATGACGGGCGCGCAGGTCGTCGCCTACGGGGAGACGATGAAGATGCTGCAGCGCCAGAGCCATCCGTCCGGCGATGTGCTGCGCATGAGCGACGAGAGCGCCGTGCTCGCCGCGTACTTCCGCAACAACGTTCTGCACCTGTTCGCGATGCCCTCGTTGCTGGCATGCGTGTTCCTGAGCAACGCGGCGGTGCCGCACGAGGACATCGTGCGCCTGGCCGGGCGCATCTATCCCTACATCGACGCCGAGCTGTTCCTGCGCTGGAGCGAGACGGAGCTGCCGGCGGTGGTCGAGAACGCGCTCGAGGAGTTCGCCCGGCATGGGCTGCTGGAGCGCGATGCCGACGGCGCGGTGTGGCGCCGCCCGCCGCCGGCGAGCGCGCAGGCCATGCAGCTGTCGATCCTGGCACAGGCCACGCTGCAGACCATCGAGCGCTATTACCTCGCAATCGCGCTGCTGGTCGAGGCGGGCTCCGGCGCCATCAGTCAATCGACGCTCGAGGAGCGCTGCCAGCTCGCTGCCCAGCGGATCGCGCTCCTCTACGGGCTGAACTCACCGGAGTTCTTCGACCGCCCGCTGTTCGCGAGCTTCATCGATTTGCTGCGCGAGCGCGGCGTCATCAGTGTCAATCGCAGCGGACTGCTCGAATTCGACGGTGTGCTGATGCGGGTTGCGGCCGATGC
Organism: Pseudomonadota bacterium; assembly: GCA_021815925.1. GTDB lineage: Bacteria > Pseudomonadota > Gammaproteobacteria > Steroidobacterales > Steroidobacteraceae > 13-2-20CM-66-19. The sequence continues at coordinate 23,425 of JAKAZL010000019.1, forward strand.
GCAGTTCGTGCTGAGCGAGCAGATCCGCCACAGCATCCTGCAGGTCACCCACGTCTGAGGTGTCTATGCACGTTCCGCGACGGCTTTATGAGGGACTGCCCTGGTTGTACATCACGCTCGGCCTGGCCGCGCTCGCGTACAGCTATCTCGCCTCGAGCGCACGCACGCTCAGCCTGCTCGCCGGTCTGGCCGGCCTCGCCGGCGTGCTCGGCGGCGCGGTGCTGCTGCTGCGCCGGCGGGAATTCCGGGCGCTCCGGGAACGCTATGGGACCGGCGGTGCGGCGCGCGGGCGCCAGCCCGGGGATGCTCCGCGCCCGCCGCCGGACCGGGACTTCGACTAGGAGCGCGGCGAGACGGTCGGAATCTCGATCGGCAGTTCCTCGCCGGCGAGCGTGTCGTCCTCGTGACCGAGCGTCGGAATCCCCGGCAGGGTGTCGTTCGGGTTGCCGCGCGCGTGCGGCAGGCGCTCATCGATGTAGAGCAGCTCGTGCTTGCCGATCAGCACCACGTCGCCGTCACGCAGGTAGTGTCGATGCACGCGCAGCGATCTGACGTACAGCCCGTTGGTGCTGTTGAGATCCTCGATGATGCTGGCGTGGTTGGTGGTGGTGATCTGGCAGTGATGCCGGCTGATGAAACGGCTGTCGATCTGCAGATCGTTGTCCGGAGTGCGCCCGACGATGACCCGTCCGGGCAGCAGCGCGATTTCCTGCTGCGTGTGGCCGCCATCGAGCACCTGCAGTCGCGCGAGCGGGGGCACGACCGAGTCGCGCCTGGCGCGCGCGCGCGCCGCCACCGTTGAGCCGAGCCCCTGCGGGCGAGCGGCGTATTCCACCCACTGCAGCTCGGCGACCGCGCCGGCAATGTCCGCCGGGAGCACATGGTCCCGGTCGTCGGTGTAGGCGGCCATCATGGCCGTGTCGCACAGGGTGTTGATCAGGCGCGGAACCCCGCCGGTATAGCGGTGGATTTCGGCAAACGTGTCCGGCGCGAAAATCTCCCGCTCCCCGGCCCCGGCGATCTCGAGCCGATGGCGGATGTACTCGGCCGTTTCCTCCGGCGAGAGCGCCGCGAGGTGAAAGCGCAGGCGCACGCGCTGGTTCAGCTGCACCAGCTCCGGGGCATCGAGCTTGGCGTTGAGCTCGGGCTGGCCGGCCAGGATGATGCGCAGCACCTTCTCCTTGGTCGTCTCCACGCCCGAGAGCAGACGAATCTCCTCGAGCACGCGCTGGGAGAGATTCTGGGCCTCATCGACGATCAGCAGTACGCGCCGGCCGGCGGCGTATTGCTCGATGAGGAAGTTGTTCAGCGTGACCAGCAGCTCGCTCTTCTTCATCTTGAATGGCGAGAAGCCGAACTGGGCGAGCAGCGACTGCAGGAAATCGACCGCCGAGACCTGCGTCTGGTTGATCTGTGCGACCACCACGTCCTGGGGAATTTCCCGCAGGAACGACTCGATGAGCGTGGTCTTGCCCGCGCCGATCTCCCCGGTGATCACCACGAAGCCGTCGGCGAACCAGATCGTCGACTCCATGTACGCCTTGGCGCGGGCGTGCTGCTTGGACAGAAACAGGAACTGAGGGTCGGGACTGAGCCTGAACGGCAGTTCCTTCAGATGAAACGGCTCGATGTACATGGCTGGCGGTATGCTACGGCAGGCGTACCCCCGGAGCCAGCCGCCCGAGCAGCCGCCGCGTCAGGCGGTCGCGCCGGGTGGCGGACGCCTCGACCAGCGTGCAGTGCCCGAGCTTGCGTCCCGGCCGGGGTTGTTTGCCGTAATCGTGCAGGTGCAGCCCCTCGAACTCCAGCAGCCAGTCCCGGGCGGGGATCTCGCCGATCAGGTTCACCATGGCGCTGTGGCCCGTCGGGCGCGTCGAGCCGAGCGGCAGGCCCAGGATCGCGCGCAGGTGATTCTCGAACTGGCTGGTGGCACTGCCCTCGATGGTCCAGTGGCCGGAGTTGTGTACTCGCGGGGCCATCTCGTTGGCGATCAGGCGCCCCTGGCGCACGAAGAACTCGATGGTCAGCACCCCGGTGTAATGGAAGTGCTCCAGACAGCGGGTGAGGTACTCGACGGCGTTGCGGTGCCAACGGGTTGGGCCGTAGGGGGCGCGCGTGGCCCGCAGGATACCGTCGGCGTGTACGTTGCCGTTGAGCGGATAGAAGACGGTCTCCCCGCGCGTGCTGCGCGCGCCGATGATCGACACTTCACACTCGAATGGCACCCACTCCTCGTAGATCAGTGGCACGCCGCCGAGCGTCTGCCAGGCGCGCTGCGCCTCTTCGCGGGTGCGGATGCGTGCCTGGCCCTTGCCGTCGTAGCCCATGCGCCGGGTTTTCAGCACTCCGGGCAGGCCGACCTCGCGCAGTGCCCGCTCGAGCGCCGCGCCCGATTCGACCGCACGCCAGCGTGTGGTCGGAATGTCGAGGCGCTCGAATAGCCGCTTCTCCGCCACCCGGTCCTGCGCCGTGGCGAGCGCCGGCGGCGGCGGGCAGATGCGTGCGCGCCGCGGACCGCGCGCATGCTTGCGCAGGGCTTCGACCGAGATGTTCTCCCAGTCGAAGGTCAGCACCTCGCACTCGCGCGACAGCCATTTCAGCACCTGCGGATCGGTGAACGCGCCATGCAGCACGGGGGCGACCTTGCCGGCCGGCGCCTCGCGCGAGGGATCGAGGAACACGAAGTCCAGACCGAGCGGATAGCCGGCCAGCGCGAGCATGCGGCCGAGCTGGCCGCCGCCGATGATCCCGACGGTCACGAGCGGACCGCGCGCGGATCGGGTTGGGCGAGCACGGCGGCGGTCTGCGCCTGGCGAAACGCCTCGAGCGCCTCGGCCACGGCGGCGTGCCGGTTGGCGAGGATCGAGGCCGCGCAGAGCGCGGCGTTGGCCGCGCCCGCCGCTCCGATGGCGAAGGTGGCGACCGGCACCCCGGTGGGCATCTGCACGATCGACAGGAGCGAGTCGAGTCCACCGAGGGCCTTGCTCGCCACCGGCACGCCGAGCACCGGCAGGGTGGTCTTGGCGGCGGTCATGCCGGGCAGGTGCGCCGCACCGCCGGCTCCGGCGATGATCACCTCCAGGCCGCGCCCGCGCGCACTGGCGGCGTACTCGAACAGCAGGTCGGGGGTGCGGTGCGCCGAGACCACCCTGACCTCATGGGCGATGCCCAGCTTATCCAACATGTCGGCGGCCGCGCGCAGCGTTTCCCAGTCCGACGTGGAGCCCATGATGATGCCGACGAGCGCGTTCATCCGGGTCATTCTACCCAAGCAGGCGGCGCAAAGCGCGGAACAGCGCACGGCCCGCCGGTCCCTGGGTGGCCGCCCCGGCGGGCCGCTCGGCGCGCGCTGCCCGCAGCAGGCTCGCCCATTCGGTGCGATCGAGCCCGGGGCGGACCCCGGCGAGCGCCTCCAGAGCCGTCTCCCCCTCGGCGAGCAGCCGTTCGCGCCAGTGCTCGGCACGCTTGAAGCGCTGAGTCTCGTCGGCGTCGGCGGCGCTGCGGGCCGCGAGCGCCCGCCGGATCGGCTCGGGGTCGATCTGGCGCATCAGCTTGCCGATGTACTGCCGCTGACGCGCGCCGCCCGCCCGGCTGCGGATGCCGCGGGCCTCCCGCACCGCCTCGAGCAGCACCGAGGGCAGCTCGAGGGCCTCGAGGTCGCGGTCACGCAGGGCAATCAGCGCCTCGCCGAGATCCTGGGCCGCATGCGCGGCGCGCTTGCGCGCGCTCTTGCTCGGCGCCTCCTCGGTCGGGTCGTGCGACTCGGGCTCAGGGGCGCGCATGGGGCGGGTACGGTGGGCGGCGGTGCATGACTGCTACACTAGCGCATTCCGCCCGGCCGCGTGAGCACGGCAGCCGGCGCTGATCCGCCCAACGAGGACTGTCCATGCCACAGGCTCTGCAGCCGCACGCCGTTCCCGGCGCACCGCTCGAGGATGTCGTCCGCTTCGCGCTCGAGGAGGCCGCGCGGCACGGCGCGACCCAGGCCGAGGCCGATGCCAGCACGGGCCAGGGGCTGGGGGTCTCGGTGCGTCTCGGGGAGGTCGAGACGATCGAATACCAGCGCGACCGGGGCCTGGCGGTGACGGTGTACTTCGGTCACCGCAAGGGCGGGGCAAGCACCGCGGATCTGAGCCGCGAGGCGGTGCGAGCGAGTGTCGAGAAGGCCTGTGCGATCGCCCGCTACACCGCCGAGGATCCCTATGCGGGGCTGCCCGAGCCTGAGGCGCTGGCGCGCACGATCCCCGATCTGGACCTCGATCATCCCTGGGAGATCGCCGCCGAGGCGGCGATCGATATCGCGCGCCGCTGCGAGCGCGCGGGCATGCAGGTCGATGCGCGCATCACCAACTCCGAGGGCGCCTCGGTCAATACGCAGCGCCACACGGGCGTGTACGGCAATTCGCTCGGCTTTCTCGCCGGCTTCAGCGGCACCAGCCATTCGGTCAGCTGCGCGCTGGTGGCCCAGCAGGACGAGCAGATGCAGCGGGACTACTGGTTCACCGCCGCGCGCGACCCGCTCGAGCTCGAGTCCCCGGAGGAGGTCGGGCTCGCCGCCGGGCGGCGCGCCTGCGCGCGCCTCGGCGCGCGCAAGCTGACCACCCGGCGCGCGCCGGTGTTGTTTGCCCCGGAGATGGCGCGCGGCCTGGTGCAGCATTTCGTGGCGGCGATCAGCGGCTCGAGCCAGTACCGCAAGGCTTCCTTCCTGCTCGATGCGGCCGGCGAGCGCGTGTTCCCGGCGGGCGTGCACATGAGCGAGCGGCCCCACATTGCGAAGGGACTGGGCAGTGCCCCGTTCGACGCCGAGGGCGTCGCCACGCACGACCGCGAGCTGGTCGCCGGCGGGGTGCTGCAGGGCTATGTGCTCGGCAGCTACTCGGCGCGACGCCTCGGACTGAAGACCACCGGCAACGCCGGCGGCATTCACAATCTGCTGGTCGGCTCGGCCGCGGCGCGCTCCCGCGAGGCACTGCTGCGCGAGATGGGCAGCGGATTGTGGGTGACGGAGTTGATGGGCCAGGGGGTCAACGGCGTCACCGGGGATTACTCGCGCGGCGCGAGCGGGTTTTGGGTCCAGGACGGTGCCATCGTCCATCCGGTGCACGAGGTGACCATCGCCGGCAATCTGCGCCGGATGTACCAGGACATCGTTGCGCTCGGGGACGACATCGACGCGCGCGGCACGATTCGTTGCGGCTCGCTGCTGGTCGGCGAGATGACCATCGCCGGGGATTGAGCGCGGCGTGACCGGCCATGCGCACCGCCGCCGACCAATGAGCGACCGGCCGTGAACGCGCCGGCGACTGTGCAGGACCGCCACCCGTTGCTGCGCCGCCGCGACGGCGCGCCGGCGCACGTGACCAACGAGGAGCTGTTCTTCGATCTGGTCTACGCTTTCGCGCTCACGCAGTTAAGTCATCTGCTCTGGCATCACCTCAACGCCCTGGGGGTCGCTCAGGGGCTGATCCTGTGGTTCGCCGTCTGGCTCGGCTGGCAGTACACCTGCTGGGTCACCAACTGGTTCGATCCGCAGACGCCCGCGATCCGCACCGTGCTCCTGGCGAGCATGGCGCTCGCGCTGGTGATGGGCGCAAGCATTCCCCAGGCCTTCGCCGAGCGGGGCTGGCTGTTTGCCCTCGCCTATGTCGCGATGCAGGTGGGGCGCACCGCCTATGTCGTTGCGCGTCTGCCGGCCGGCCATGCGCTCGCGGCCAATTACCGGCGCATCCTCGCCTGGGTGCTCATTGCGGCGCTGTTCTGGGTCGCCGGCGGCCTCGCCGCGCCGCGCCTGCGCCTGCTGCTGTGGCTGGGCGCGGTGCTGTGCGAGTACGTCTCGCCGATGTTCGGCTTCGCGCTGCCCGGGATGGGACGGTCGCATACCCGCGAGTGGACCATCGAGGGGGCTCATCTGGCCGAGCGCTGTCAGCAGTTCGTCATCGTCGCGCTCGGCGAATCGCTGCTCGCCACCGGGGCGGCCCTGGCACGCGCGGGGCTCCCGTCCATCGGGGAGAGTCTTGCCGCGCTGCTGGCATTCCTCGGCACGCTCGCGATGTGGTGGCTGTATTTCGGCACCTCGAGCCGCGATGCGACGGCCGCGATCGTGCGGTCACGCGACCCGGGTCGCATGGGCGCGAACTTCCACTACATCCACGCGATCCTCATCGCCGCCATCATCGCCGCAGCGGTCGGCGGCGACGTGGTGCTGGCGCGGCCGCTCGGCGCGCCGGCCGGCGCGCAGGCCGCGGCACTTGCGGCCGGGCCCTGTCTGTACCTGCTCGGCAGCGCGTTCTACAAGCGCCTCGTGTATGGCGTGATTCCGCTGTCGCACGTGCTGGCGGCCGGCGTGCTGGTGCTGCTCGCGCCCGCCGCCCGGCAGGTCAATCTCATCTCGCTGGCGGCGCTCGGCACGGCGTTGCTGCTCGCCGTGTCGTACTGGGAGACGCGCATGGGCCGATGTCCGGCGGCGCGCACCCCGACCGCCCAGCCCGGCCACTGAATCCGCACGCCGCACCGACCATGCCCGCCTCGGCCCACACTGCCCCGATGAGCGTCGCGGACTCCAGCACGGTCCATCCGCCGTTCGCCTCGCTGCGGCTGCTCGCCGGTCAGGCGCTCAGCCGCGCCGCCGGCGCGCCGCTGGTGGGCGGCAACCGCGTGCAGCTGCTGATCGACGGGGCGGCCCATTTCCAGGCGTGGGCGGGGCTGATCGAGGACGCGCGCCACTACGTTCTGCTTGAGAACTACATCATTGCCGATGACGCCGTGGGGCGCCGATTCCGTGATCTGCTGATCGCGCGCGCGCGTGCCGGTGTGAGTGTGGCGTTGATCCACGACTGGTTCGGAACGCTCGGCAATGCGGGACGCGCGTTCTTCGCGCCGCTGCGGGCGGCCGGCGTCCTCGTGCGCGCCTTCAACCGGCCGCGCGTGGAGAGTCCGCTCGGGTGGATCGGGCGCGACCACCGCAAGCTGTTGGTGGTGGACGGGCAGGTTGGCTCGATCTCCGGCGTGTGCATCGCTGCGAAGTGGCTCGGCGATTCCGCGCGCGGCGTAGCACCCTGGCGCGACAGCGGTGTGCTGATCGCCGGCCCGGCCGTGGCCGACATCGAGACCGCCTTCCGCGACAGCTGGGCGGGACTTGGCGCGCCGTTGACCTTCCCGGCCGCGCCCCAGCGCGAAGCCTGCGGCGAGGTCGCGCTGCGGGTCATCGCGACTCTGCCGGCGCACGGGGCGATGTACCGGCTCGACAGTCTGATCGCCGCGATGGCGACCCGCAGCCTGTGGATCAGCGATGCGTATTTCGTCGGCATCCCGACCTACGTGCGCGGCCTGGCGGCCGCGGCGGCCGATGGCGTGGACGTGCGGCTGCTCGTGCCCGGCAGCAACAATCTGCCGGCAGTCGGCGCGCTGTCGCGTGCCGGGTATCGGCCGTTGCTCGAGGCGGGCATCCGCGTGTTCGAGTGGAACGGCAGCATGATGCACGCCAAGACCGCCGTGGCGGACGGACGCTGGGCGCGGGTCGGCTCGTCCAACCTGAACCTCTCGAGCTGGCTGGCCAACTGCGAGATCGACGCCGCCATGGAGGACACGGGGTTTGCCGGGCAGATGCAGGAGCAGTACCAGCGCGACCTCGACAACGCCACGGAGCTGCAGTTGAAGGGCCGGCGCCCGCAGCTTCAGGCGCCGCTCGCGCGCAATTCCCGCAGCGGCAGCTCCTCGCGGGCCGCAGCGAGTGCGCTGCGTCTGGCGAACACGGTAGGCGCGGCCATCGCCAACCGGCGCGTCCTCGGCAACTCCGAGCGCGGGGTGTTGAGTGTCGCCGGCGGCGCGCTCGTGGTGCTTGCCGTGCTCGGCTTCTGGGTGCCGCAGCTGCTCGCCTGGCCGCTCGCGGCGCTGTGTGCGTGGCTGGGCCTGAGCCTGTTGTGGCGGCGCTGGCGTCCGCCCGGCAGGGCACGGCGCGATCCGACCGCAGGGGCGCCACTGGAACGGTAGCGGCCCGCAGCGCGGCCGCCGGTGCCGGGCGGACCGAGATCCGGACCGGTGCCGCTTCGGAATCGATCCACGGCAGATCCATCCCCGATCGACGGTTTTTGCTGATTTTCGGCAGAAGGCGATGGGACTCGCGCCCTGCGATGGGTCGGACGGACGCTCGCTCAAGCGCCGGGGTGAAGGTCCTGTTGCCGCGGCGTGACACCGGCGGCACAGCCGCGCATCGCGGCGTCCCTCGCGATAAGATGGCCGGGTACAGACCCTGCGCACAGTGTGCCGCAGCTTCCGAGGTGCCCGTCATGGACTCCCCATTCATCCTGGTGCTGCTGACCTCCACGACCGGTGCGACCGAGTGCCTGCGCGTCGCTGCGGTGATGAGCGAGCGCCTCGGGCAGCCGCTGCGGCTTGTGCATGTCGAGATCGGGCCGCGTTCGATCGTCCTGCCGTCGCAGGAGCAGCTCTCGGAATACGAGGTCGAGCACCTGGCTGATCGCGAGCATGGGGAGACCGAGAAGCTGCGCGACATCGCTGCCGATTGGATCCGCGCGAGCGGCATCACCGCCGAGCTCGATCTGTACCGGGGTGACGAATGGCACGTCATGCGCCATTACCGCAAGACGGCCAGCGTGGTCGTGCTGGCCGCCCCGCAGTCGCAACCCATCGGTCATCGCGAGGGGCTGCGCGCCGCGTTGCTGCGCACCCGCCACCCGGTGGTGATGGTGCCGCCTGCCTGGGACGGAGCTTTCGGTCGGCGGCTGATGATCGGGTGGCGCGATATCCCCCCGCTGCGCCGTTCGCTCGCCGCATTCGCGCCGCTGCTGGCCACCGCCGAGCAGGTCGAGGTGGTGGCGATCGACCAGGACGAAAGCGCTCTCGAGGCTGCGCGCGCCGCCGTTGCGCCGATTTCCGCGGTGGCCAGCTATCGGCTCATCGCCTCCGAAGGGCGTAAGACAGCTGCCGTTCTGCTCGAGGCGGCGAGTGCCTGCCAGGCCGGAGGGCTCATCATGGGGGCTTTCCGGCGTGGCGAGATCCTGAACTGGCTGGCCTCAGGTACCTCGAGCCGGCTCATACAATCGAGTCCTTTGCCGTTGCTGATGCGCCGCTGAGGCGGCGCGCCGGGCCCCGACCCTGCGGCGCTGCCTACAGCCAGCCCAGGCCGCGGGCCAGCATGCTCAGCGCGACCAGCACGATCATGGGCACGAACACCTTCTTCAGGTGCACGTTGGACATCCGGTTCAGCGTCTTCGCGCCGACCATGGAGCCGCCGAGCACGCCGATCGCCACCGGAGCGGCAATCATGGGGTCCATGTCCCCGCGTTGAAAGAAGATCCCGGCCGAGGCGGCGGCCGTCACGCCGATCATGAAATTGCTGGTGGTGGTCGAGACCTTCATCGGCAGGCGCATGGCGGTGTCCATCGCCAGCACCTTGAACGTGCCGCTGCCGATGCCGAGCAGCCCGGAAACCAGTCCCGCCACGTACATCATGCCGAAGCCGATGCGCACGTGCGCCACCTGGTAGGTGACGTCCTGGCGCGTCCGTTGGTCGGAGTAGGTGCTCGGCAGGCGCAGCCATGCGGCCCATTTGTGGTTCTGCACGCCGCGCGGCAGTTCCTCGCCTAGCCGCAGTACCAGCGGTACGGCCGAGATCAACAGGATGACGCCGAACACGATGAACAGCAGCGTGTCGTTGAGCATGGACGACACCAGGGCACCGCAGATCGCTCCGGCCGTCGTGGCAATCTCGAGAAACATGCCGACCCTGAGATTGGTCATCCGATCGCGCACGTAGGCCGCTGCCGCGCCGGAGGAGGTGGCGATGACGGAGACGATGGAGGCGCCGATTGCGGTGGCGAACGTCACGTGAAAGATGAGCGTCAGGATCGGTACGATGAATACGCCGCCGCCGAGCCCGGCGAGCGCCCCGACGAAACCGGCGAACATGCTGCTCAGACCGATGAACAGCAGGACCCCGAACGAGTCGCTCGGCATGCTCGTCAAGCCCGGCCGGCCGAGATAGGCCCCGATCCCGAAGATGCTGAACAGCAGGATCGCCAGGACGATGCCGGTGATGATGACGTAGGTCCGGTCCTTCTCGATCGCAAAGGCAGCGATTGAGACCGCGACCCGCAGCACCGGCGTGGCGAGCAGGACGAGCAGACCCGCGGTGACGATCGATACCGGGTCGGCGCCCTTGATGCCCGCGGCAACCTGCGCCAGCGTGTCCGGAAAGGTCGAGTGGGGCGGCCGGCCGAGCAGGCGCAGCGCATAGTAGTAGCACACGCCGGCGAGAATCACCGCGACGCTGAGGAGTACGCCGCCGCGCAGCACGCCGCTGATGATCAGTTCGGTCTTGCGGATCAGTCCATCGTCGGCAATGGGACGGGACGTCTTGTCGTTGATGGTGATGGTTGGCATCACGCTACCGGGGCATGTCTGAAATGTTGAGGAGGAGACCGTCTCGAGGCGAAATCCGGTGGGCCGCAACAATCTGTCATGACCCACGCGACCATCGCGGCGGGGGAAGTCTACTGCGGCTCCGTGTTAGCGGGCGTAAAAAAACAAAAAACTGCGACCGCAACCTGCGGCGCCGGCCGAGCCGATCGATCGGACTGCGAGCCTGTGCCGGGGCGGGCCTGGATTGCGACGCCAGGCGCAGACGGCGAACGGGCTGCGGTGGACGCGGCTCGAGCTTCAGGGCCGCACACAGAGCGGGGCGGGGGCCCAAGCCTCTGGGGCGGCTGAGTCCGGATGCTCCGCGTCCAGACCGGGTGGGGCAGGGCTGCTGTGGGTCCGGCGGCGCTCGTTGTGAGCGCGGCGAATCTCGGCCGGGGGGCATGATGCGAGAACCGCATCCTCGGACGAGGCGCCCACTCACGAGTCGTTCGTGGCGCATGTTCGCTTGCTGGTCACTGCGGCTTTCCGCGAAGCTCCCCGGAGTCGACGTCGCGACGGATCGGGCCGAGGCCCGTATTGCGCTGTGCCGAGCCGATGGTCCGGTCCGGTGGCC
>JAKAZL010000020.1 GCA_021815925.1 Pseudomonadota bacterium
ACGCGGCGGCGTTCACCATGGATCTCGGCGACCTTGCCCATTACTACCGCGAGCATCACCGCCTGGTGGCGCATTGGCGCTCGGTGCTGCCGAAGGACGTCTTCCTCGAGGTGCCGTACGCGGAGCTGGTGGCCGATCAGGAAAAGTGGAGCCACCGGATCATCGAGTTCATCGGACTGCCCTGGGATGCGCGGGTACTCGAGTTCGACAAGACCGAGCGCACCGTGCTGACCGCCAGCAACTGGCAGGTACGCCAGAAGATGTATTCGAGTTCCGTCGGGCGTTGGAAGAACTACCAGAAATTCATCGGGCCGCTGCTGAAGCTGCGTGACCTCGCGTAGCGACGGATGGCCCGCGCCGTGCCGACCCGCCTCGGGTACCGGGCGCTTCGCGGCGATCGACTTCGAGACCGCCAATCCGCGCCCCGACAGTGCCTGTGCCCTCGGCGTAGTCGTCGTCGATGACGGGCGCATCGTCGATCGCATCTATGAGTTGATCCGACCGGCGACGCCCGAGTTCACCTTTACGGCCGTGCACGGTCTCACCTGGGCGCACGTGCGTGCGGCCCCGACCTTCGGCGAGATCTGGCCGCGGATCCAGGCCCGCATCGGCGCGGTGCAGTTCTTGGCGGCCCATAACGCGCCATTCGACCGCCGGGTCTTGCACGGCTGCTGCGCCACCTACGGCCTGCCGCCGGTCCCGCACCCGTTCGTGTGTACCGTGACGGTTGCGCGCCGGGTCTGGAGCATCCGTCCCACCCGGCTTCCCGATGTGTGCGAGCGGCTGCGGATCTCCTTGCGTCATCACCATGCGGCCTCTGACGCCGAAGCGTGTGCGCGCATCGTGATTGCCGCGAGCGAAGCCGGGTGGAGTCCCTCGGGCGCAGGAGATTGATCGCGACGGACCCGTAACCTTACCGCGGCGCAGTCCGCAAATAGAGAGCCGGATTTCGACGGCTTGCAGCACTGCGGTGCTCTGACGATCGTGCAGCAGGATGTTTCTGCATTTCAGGGTGGATAAAGGGAATAATGAATTTAGCGACTGAAAAAATACGGCGTTTTTTCAGTTTTATAGATCAAAAATGCCGGTATTCGGCTTTAACTATAACTAGACAGTAGAAGATGACCTGGGACGGCGGCTACTCGATCCCCAGCTTCTTGATGCGGTAGCGCAGGGCCCGGAAGCTCATGCCGAGGAGCTTCGCCGCGGCGGTCTTGTTGTAACGGGTCTTCTCGAGCGCCTGCAGGATGGCCGTGCGCTCGATGCTCTCCAGATGATTGCCGAGCGCCGCACCGGCCGCGGCAGCAGGCTCGGCGGGCATTGCCGCCGGCGCGCGGGTGCCCGTGCGCAGCTTGATGTGCTCGGGCGTGATCGTGCCGCCGAGACACAGCGTCAGCGCCCGCTCGAGCACGTTCTCCAGCTCGCGCACGTTGCCCGGGAAGGGATAGGTCATCAGCAGCGCGAGCGCCTCCTCGCTGATGCGCGGCGGCGGACCGCTCAGGCGCCGGCCGAGCCGCCCGAGCACCGCGCGGGCGATGTCCGGGATGTCTTCGGGCCGCTCGCGCAGCGAGGGAACGTGCAGCTCGATCACGTTGATGCGGTAGAAGAGGTCCTCGCGGAACTGCCCCTGCGCGACCAACTCGGCCAGGCTCTTGTGCGTGGCCGAGAGGATGCGCACGTCGACCTTCTCCTCCTGCGACTCGCCTACCGGGCGGACTGTTTTTTCCTGCACCACGCGCAGCAGCTTCACCTGCATGTGCAGCGGCAGGTCGGCCACCTCGTCGAGGAACAGCGTGCCGCCCTCGGCGGCCTGCACCAGGCCCTTCTTATCGGCATGCGCGCCGGTGAAGCTGCCGCGCTTGTGGCCGAAGAACTCGCTCTCCATCAGTTCGGTCGGGATGGCCCCGCAGTTGACGGCGACGAACGGTCCGGCGCGGCGCGCGCCGGACTCGTGGATCAGGCGGGCGACGAGTTCCTTGCCGGTGCCCGACTCGCCCGAGATGTGCACCGGCGCCTCGCTGCGGGCGACCCGGGCGATGAGCTCGCGCAGCTGCTCCATGGGCGCGGAGTGGCCGATGAGCCGGGCGCGGCCGGGCTCGGGGGGCTGCTCGGGCGGGGCGCTCGCGGCGCCGAGGCGGATGGCGTTGTCGATGAGCTTGCGCAGCACCCCGAGGTCGAGCGGCTTGGACACGAAGTCGAAGGCACCGAGCTTCAGCGCCCGCACGGCCGACTCCACGTTGCCGTGCGCGGTGATCACCGCCACGGGCAGCTCCGCGCGGTTCTGCTGGATCCAGGCCACCAGGTCCAGGCCATCCCCGTCGGGCAGGCGCATGTCCGTCAGGCACAGATCGAACGACTCGCCCTTCAGCAGCTTCTGGGCCGTGCTCACGTCCGGGGCGGTCCGGGTCCGCAGGTTCATGCGCCGCAGCGTCAGGCTCAGCAGCTCCAGCAGATCCGGCTCGTCATCGACGATCAACACCGTCGGCCGGCCGGCCTCGGTGCGCGCAGTGCTCGCGCTCACGTTCAAGTCTCGATCTCCCCTCGCCATCGGTGCGGATCGGCGAATACCAGCCGAAAAATGCTACCGCCGCCGTGACGTGGCTCATAGAGCAGCGTCGCGCCGTTGGCCTGGGCGAGCTCGCGGGCGAGAAACAGTCCCAGCCCCGTGCCGCGCCCGCCGCTGAAGAACGGCTCGAAGATCCGCTCCACGTGCTCAGGCGGCACCCCGGGGCCGCGATCGGCCACCTCGAGGTAAGGACGGCTACCGGCGTGGCGCCGAGCGCAGTGAACCTCGATGGTCGCGACCTCGCCCGGGCCTGCGCCGTAGCGCAGGGCATTCTCGCAGAGATTCCACACGATCTGGCGCAGCTGCGCCGGATCGAAGCGGACCTCGAGCGGCGTCTCGGGCAGGTCGAGCCGCAGTCGCTCGCGCGGGCACTGCATGGTCTCGGCGAACTCCGCGAGGAACGCCTCGCTCCACTCCGCCAGCGCGAACCGCTCGGCGCGCGCGGCCTCGCGGCGCGAGAGGCGCAGCACGCTCTCGATGATGCGGCTGACCCGCTCGGCCTGGCCGCGGATGATTTCGGTGAGGCGCCGGTCCTCTGCGCTTAGGTGGGGTGATTCCCCGAGCAGCTGCCCGGCGTGGCTCATGGCGCCGACGGGGTTGCGAATCTCGTGCGCGATGCTCGCCGAGAGCCGCCCGAGGGCGGCGAGCTTGGACTGCTGGACCTTCTCGGCGAGGAGGCTCGTGTCCTCGAGGAAGGCCAGCACCGGGGCGGGCTGGTCCGTACCAATCGCGGCGAAGTGGGCGCGGATCTCGCGGACTCCGTCGGGCGCGGCGAAGGTCGGATCCTCGAGCGGGAACAAGCCGGTGCTGTCGGTGCTCAACCGCCAGCGCGCCAGCAGCTTCAGCAGCTCCGGGCAGGCCGCCTCGAGCGGCGTCTCGACTCGCGCCGCGTCGGGCCCGAGCAGCCGCGCCGCCGACTCGTTGATCAGGCGGATGCGATCCTGCGGGTCGATCACCAGGATGCTCTCGCGCAAGTGACGCACGATGTACTCGGACAGCTGCGCGAGGTTCGCCAGGTCGATCTCCTGGCGGCGCACCGTGGCCTCGCTCGCACGCAGCCGCTCGGCGAGCGGCCAGGCCGACAGCGCGATCGCGAACAGCACCACCCCGAGCATGCCGGCCGTGGTGAACCCGGCCGGCTGCGCGGCCCGCAGTCCGATGAAGAACTGTGGCAGAAGGACCGCGAGCGTGGCGCCGGCGGCGATCAGCATAGCCTCGCGGCGGTCCGCAATCAGCGTCAATGCCAGCACGGGCAGGGCGAGCAGGATGCCGAGGCCGCTGGTGACGCCGCCGCAGGCGTAGAGGATGAGGGCGATCGCCGCGGAGTCGAGCAGGGAGTTGGCGAGCGGTGGCGGCAGCGGATCGCCCGGGCGCAGCCGCTGGCGCAGGACCAGCGCGAGCGCTGAGGCAAAGTACGCCGCGCAGGTCGCGACGAATAGCCCGGGGTGTATGACCGGCAGATACGGCGCCCGGGCGAGGACCAGCACGCCGAGCAGCACCGTCGGCACCAGCAGCCGATAGACGTTGAGCCACCCGGTCATGCGCCGGGCGAAGTCGCTGGGTGCGGGAGCAGAGGCTGCGGCGCTGGCCGGCATGAGGCTGCGAAAACCGGTGGAAAACCGGCGGGAACTGTAGCATCGCACGGCCGCGCGCGGCGCGATGGACGTCGCAGGCGCGGCGAGAATAAAACCCGATTTATTGGCAGCGATCGTGGATTTTGGCGACAATCGCCGGCTCCATGCCCCAGGGTCAGGACTTGACGAGCGAACCATGAACCTGCACGAGTACCAAGCGAAAGAGATCTTCAGGAAGTACGGCATCCCGGTGCCCGCGGGCCGGCCGGCCGGAACGCCCGATGAGGCCGTGGCCGCGGCCAAGGCGCTCGGCGGGTCGGTCTGGGTGGTCAAGGCGCAGGTCCATGCCGGCGGGCGCGGCAAGGCCGGCGGCGTGAAGCTCTCGCGCGATCTCGACGCGGTGCGCTCGGCTGCGGCGGCGATGCTCGGCACGCGCCTCGCCACCAAGCAGACCGGCCCCGAGGGGCTGCCGGTGGAGAAGGTGTACGTCGAGAGCGGCTCGCAGATCGAGCGGGAGATCTACCTGTCGCTGACGCTGAACCGCGAGAAGGGGCGCATCGCGCTCATCGCTTCCTCCGCGGGCGGCATGGACATCGAGGAGGTCGCCGAGAAGACCCCCGAGCAGATCCTCTCGGTCACGGTGCATCCGGCCGCCGGCCTGCAGCCCTTCCAGGCGCGCCAGCTCGCCTTCGGCCTCGGCCTGAAGGGCGATCAGATCAAGCAGTTCCAGCACATCGCACTCGCGCTGTACAAACTCTCCCTCGAGCAGGACGCGAGCCTGCTCGAGATCAACCCGCTGATCGTGACCCAGTCCGGGCAGCTCGTCGCGCTCGATGCGAAATTCAACATCGACGCCAACGCAGTGTTCCGCCATCCGGAGCTCGCCAAGCTGCGTGATCCGAGCCAGGAAGATCCCATGGAGCGGCGCGCCAGCGAGCACGAGCTCAACTATGTCTCCCTCGAGGGCGACATCGCCTGCATGGTCAACGGCGCCGGGCTCGCCATGGCGACGATGGACCTGATCAAGCTGCACGGCGGCCAGCCGGCCAACTTCCTCGATGTCGGCGGCGGGGCGACCAGCGAGCGCGTGACGCACGCCTTCCAGCTGATTCTCTCCAACCCCAAGGTCCGCGCGGTACTGGTCAACATCTTCGGCGGCATCGTGCGCTGCGACATGATCGCCGAGGGGGTGGTCAATGCCGTGAAGCACGTCGGGGTCAAGGTTCCCGTGGTCGTGCGGCTCGAGGGCACCAACGCCGAGAAGGCGCGCGAGGTGCTCTCCAGCAGCGGCCTGACCATCACGCCGGCCACCGATCTGACGGATGCGGCGCGCAAAGTCGTGGCGCTCGCGGCGGGCGGTGCGGCCTGAGCCGCGCGTTAGATCAAGAGTAAGGATTTCGACGCATGAGCATTCTGGTCAACAAGCAAACCAAGGTGATCTGCCAGGGCTTCACCGGTAAGCAGGGCACGTTCCACTCCGAGCAGGCGATTGCCTACGGCACGCAGCTCGTCGGCGGCGTGACGCCCGGGCGCGGCGGGGAGAAGCATCTCGACCGGCCGGTGTTCGATACCGTGCGGGACGCGGTGCGCGAGACCGGCGCGACGGCGAGCATGATCTACGTGCCGGCCGCCGGCGCAGCCGATGCGATCCTCGAGGCAGCCGACGCGGGCATCGAGCTCGCGGTGTGCATCACCGAGGGCGTGCCGGTCAACGACATGGTGCGCGTCAAGGCGGCGCTCGCCGGCTCGGCGACGCGCCTGGTCGGGCCGAACTGCCCGGGGGTCATCACCCCGGATGAGTGCAAGATCGGCATCATGCCGGGGTTCATCCACAAGAAGGGCGCGGTCGGAATCGTCTCGCGCTCCGGCACGCTCACCTACGAGGCCGTCTACCAGACCACGCGCATCGGACTCGGGCAGAGCACCTGCGTCGGCATCGGCGGCGACCCGGTGCGCGGCCTGAACTTCGTTGACGTGCTCGAGCTGTTCGAGCGCGACCCCGGCACCGAGGGCATCATCCTGGTCGGGGAGATCGGCGGCAGCGACGAGGAGGCGGCCGCCCGCTACATCCATCGCTTCGTGAGCAAGCCGGTGGTGGCCTACATCGCCGGGGTGACCGCCCCGCCCGGCAAGCGCATGGGTCACGCCGGCGCCATCGTCGCCGGCGGCAAAGGCACCGCGGCCGACAAGTACGCCGCGTTCGAGGCCGCCGGGGTGCGCACGGTCAAATCGCCCGCCGAGCTCGGCAGCGCCATGAACGATCTGCTGCGCCGCCGGCGTGCGCGCGCGGCGGCCCGCTCGGCACGGCCGGCCGCCCGGCCTGCGGCGGCGCCCGCGAAGCGCGCTGCCGAAAAGCCGGCCCGCTCGAGCGTGAAGCGGGCGAGCGCGAAGGTGGCGAAGCCCGCGGCGCGCAAGCCGGCCAAGAAGGTCGCGAAGCCGGTGGCCAAGAAGCGCGCCAAGCCGGCGGCCAAAAAGGCCGTCAAGCCGGCGCGCCGCAGCGGCAAGACCGCCGCCCGGAGCCGCGCGGCGGCGGGACGCCGAGGCCGGTAGCGCTCAACCGTACACCCAGGGAGGCTCATGAGTGAGTCTCTGCGCATCGCGCTCGCCCAGCTCGACCTGCTGGTCGGGGACGTCCAGGGCAATCTGACACAGGTCGTGAGCGTCGCCCGGCAGGCCCGAGAGGAGCACCGGGCCGACCTCACGCTGTTTCCGGAACTGGCGCTCTCGGGCTATCCGCCGGAGGATCTGCTCTTCCACCGGGGCTTTCGCGCGCAGATCGAGCGGGCCCTCGAGCAGCTGTGCCGCGAGGTGCCGGCCGGCCAGCTGATCGTCGGGTTCCCGGAGTACGGCGAGTCCGGCATCGCCAATGCGGCGGCCGTCATCGCGGCCGGGCGCCTCGCGGCCGTGCACCGCAAGGCCGCGCTGCCGAACTACAAGGTGTTCGACGAGAAGCGCTACTTCCACCCCGGCACCGAGCCGACGGTGCTGTCCATCAAGGGCTTTCGCATCGGCGTGCTGATCTGCGAGGACCTGTGGGTGGCCGAGCCGGCGCGCCGCGCACACCTCGCCGGGGCCGAGCTGCTGGTGGTGATCAACGCCTCCCCGTACGAGCGCGGCAAGCAGCGCGAGCGCGAGGCGGTGGCCCGCGAGCGCGTCCGCGAGGTCGCCCTGCCGCTCGCCTACGTGAACACCCTCGGCGGCCAGGACGAGCTGGTCTTCGACGGCAACTCGTTCGTGATGAACGCCGAGGGCGAAGTCGTGCTGCGCGCGCCGCCCTTCGAGGCGGGCCTGTACTGCGCCGAGTTCACGCGCGAGGCGGGCCGGGTCGTGCCGCGCCCCGGGGTGGTTGCGCCGGAGCTGAGCGAGACGGCGAGCGTCTACAGCGCACTCGTGCTCGGCGTGCGCGATTACGTGAACAAGCACGGATTCCCGGGCGTGGTGATGGGGCTGTCGGGCGGCATCGACTCGGCGCTCACGCTCGCCATCGCGGTCGATGCCCTCGGCGCCGATCGCGTGCACGCGGTGATGATGCCCTCGCGCTATACGGCGCAGATGAGCCTCACCGATGCGCAGGAGGAGGCCCGGCTGCTCGGGGTCCGCTACAGCGTGCTGTCGATCGAGAGCATGTTCGAGGCGACGCTCGCGACGCTCGCCGGGGAATTCGCCGGGCTGCCGGTGGATGCCACCGAGGAGAACATCCAGTCGCGCTGCCGCATGCTGCTGCTGATGGGGTTGTCGAACAAGACCGGACGGATGCTGCTCACCACGGGCAACAAGAGCGAGATGGCCGTCGGTTACGCCACGCTCTACGGCGACATGGCCGGCGGCTTCGCGCCCATCAAGGACTGCAGCAAGCTGCTGGTGTACCGGCTGGCCGCCTACCGCAATGCGATCGCCCCGGTGATCCCGCAGCGTGTGATCGAGCGGCCGCCCTCGGCGGAGCTGCGTGCCGACCAGAAGGACTCCGACAGCCTGCCGCCCTACGAGGTGCTTGATCCGATCCTCGCGGCGTTCATCGAGGAGGACCTCTCGGTCGATGAGATCGCCGCGCGCGGCTTCGACCGGGTGACCGTCGGGCGGGTGCTCGACCTGGTCAAGCGCAACGAATACAAGCGCCGCCAGGCGCCCCCGGGCGTGCGGGTCAGCCGCCGCGCGTTCGGCCGCGACTGGCGCTATCCGATCACCAACGGCTATCGGCGCTAGCGCGCCGGGGCGGGAATGGGCCGCTGCAGGATCACGGCCGGCTGGTCGTTGTAGAGGCTGCGCTCGAGTTCGGAGAAGCCGGTCTTCGCGAGCACGCGCAGCGAGGCCCCATTGCGTTCATCGACGAGGCAGACGCATCGCTCGTACGGCAGGTGCGCATCACCCCAGGCGAGCACGCCGCGCACCGCCTCGGTGGCATAGCCCTGGCCGTGGCAGCGCGAGGCGAGGGCGAACCCGAGCTCCGCTCCGGTGCGCAGCAGCGGCGCGCCGTCGCGCCGGAAGTCGGCGAAGCCAATCTCCCCGGCGAAGCGGCCCGAGGCGCGCTCCTCGATCACCCAGTAGCCAAACCCCATCACCTCCCAGTGCCCGACGTAGGCGAGCAGGCGCGCCCAGGTGCGCTGCTCGGAGGCGCCGGCCGAACCGATGAAGCGCGTGACGATCGGATCGGACCACAGGGACAGGCACTCGGGTAGATCCTCGCGGCGGTGTGCCCTGAGGCGCAGGCGCGGGGTGTCGATCTCGGGCGCGCGGCTCGTCATGGGTCCGCTCCTTGCCGGTGGCCAGCGGCCCGGCGCAGTGCCTGAGGATCGCTGCGGCCGGATTCAGCCGGGACTGCTGGCGGGCAGCCGCCGGCCTACCAGAAGTGCCACCAGTGCTTGTAGGTGATGTTCGCCGCCTGCTGCACCGAGCCGGTGTAGTTGGCCGCGAAGACCTGCCGGGCTTGCGCCGCGAGCGTCTTCAGGCCCAGCCGGTCGTAGGAGAGAATCGTCACGGCGAGTGCACCACGGACCGCAGGGGCGCCCTCGTAGTTCTCGAGCACCAGCCGGCAGCGGCGCTGTGCCGCCACGAACGCGCCGCGCTTGTAGTAATAGCGCGCCACGTACAGGTCGTACGCGGCCATCCGGTCGCGCAGATAGATCATGCGCTGCCAGGCGTCGGCCGCGTAGCGGCTGTGCGGGAAGCGCGTCACGACGGTGCGGAAGGCGTCGAAGGACTTGCGCAGGTTGATCGGCGGGCGCTTGGACAGATCCGCCCCGAACGCCCGCTCGATCGGATTGGCCCGCTTCGGGAAGCGCACCACGCCCTTCATGTACCAGGCATAGTCGACCCGGGGATGGGTCGGGTGCTGCTGGATGAAGGTATTGGCCGCGTCGATGGCGGAATCGTCCTGCCCCGCGCGGTAATATGCGTAGATGAGGTCGAGTTCCGCCTGGCGCGCCTGGATGGAGAACGGAAAGACCGCGGTGAGGCGCTGATACAGCTTGATCGCCCCGTTGTAGTCGAGGTCGTGCATGTCCTTGTGGGCCTGCGTGTACAGGGCCACAGGGCTGTTGAGCATCAGTTTGCGATGCGAGCAGCCGGCCAGGGCGAGCACCGCCACGCACAGCGCGGCCGCGACCCTGCCGCGCGCGCGGCTCTGAGAGGACGAATTGGGAAGCATGGGAAAAGAGTATAGCGAATCGCCCGCGGAAACTTTGGATTCCGACCCGGGCGAGGCCGGGGAGTTCCGCGAGCACCGCATCGAGCTGCCGCCCGAGGCGGCCGGATCGCGCCTCGATCAGGCGCTCGCGCGGGCGTTGCCGCAGTACTCGCGCGCGCGGCTGCAGGGCTGGATCGAGGCGGGCGCGGTCCAGGTCGACGGCCGTCCGATGCGCGCCAAGGACCGGGTGCTCGGCGGCGAGCAGGTCTGCGTGCAGGCGCGCTGGCAGGCCGACACGCGGGTCGAGCCCGAGGCGCTGGCTCTCACCGTGGTGCACCGCGACCGCGGCGTCTACGTCATTGACAAGCCCGCCGGGCTGGTCGTGCACCCGGGCGCGGGCAACCGCCATCACACGCTGCAGAACGCGCTGCTTGCGCTCGATCCGGCGCTCTCGCGCGTGCCGCGCGCCGGTCTGGTGCACCGCCTCGACAAGGACACCAGCGGGCTGCTGGTCGTGGCGCGCACCCCCGAGGCTCACGCCCGGCTGGTCGAGGCGCTCGCCGCACGCGCCATCGAGCGGGTGTACCTGGCCGTGTGCACCGGTGCGATGACCGGCGGCGGAACCGTCGATGAGCCGATCGGACGTCACCGCACGCAGCGCACGCGCATGGCGGTGCGCGCCGACGGCCGCGAGGCCGTCACGCACTATCGCATCGAGCGGCGCTTCCCGGCCCACACGCTGCTGCGCGTGCAGCTCCAGACCGGTCGCACGCACCAGATCCGCGTGCACCTGGCGCACATCGGCTACCCGCTGGTCGGCGATCCGCTCTACGGCGGGCGCAAGCGCCTGCCGGCCGGCTGCTCGGCGGCGCTCAGCGAGACATTGCGGACCTTCACGCGCCAGGCGCTGCACGCGACGCACCTCGGGCTCGAGCATCCGCTCACCGGGCGTCGGCTCGAGTTCGACTCGCCGCTGCCGGCGGACATGGCGCGCCTGGTCGCGGCGCTGGAGCAGGACGCGCGTGCAAGGCGGAGCTGACCTGATCGAGCCCGACTGGCCCGCCCCGCCCGGCGTACGCGCGGCCTTCACGCTGCGCACCGGGGGCGTGAGCGCGCCGCCGTTTGATTCGTTCAACTGCGCCGCGCACGTCGGGGATGCGCCCGAGGCGGTGGCACGCAACCGGGCGCTGCTGCGCGAGCGGCTCGGACTGCCGGGCGAGCCGGCCTGGCTCGAGCAGGTGCATGGCTGCACGGCCGTCACGCTCGAGGCCGGCGCGGTGTCGGGGCCGGCCGATGCGGCCGTGACCGGCGCGCCGGGGCGCATCTGCGTGGTGCAGGTGGCTGACTGTCTGCCCGTGCTGCTCGCGGCGCGCGATGGCTCGGTGGTCGGGGCCGCCCACGCCGGCTGGCGGGGGCTCGCCGGCGGGGTGTTGGAATCGGCCGTGCGCGCCCTCGGCGCCGAGCCGGCCGAGGTGCTCGCCTGGCTGGGGCCGGCGATCGGACCGGGGCACTTCGAGGTGGGCGCCGAGGTGCGCGCAGCCTTCCTCGCGGCCGATCCGGCCGCCGAGCCGGCCTTCGCGCCCAACGCCCGCGGACGGTGGCAGTGCGACTTGTACTGCCTCGCCCGGCAGCGACTCGCCGCCCTCGGGGTGGAACGGGTCTACGGCGGCGGCTGGTGCACATACGCAGATGCCGCAAGATTCTTCTCGTACCGGCGCGATGGGCGCTGCGGACGCATGGCGGCGCTGATCTGGCGGTCTTGAACGGCGCGGTGCGCGCCCCCATTGCGGTCGGAGCCCCGAGACGCAGGTGCTTCCGATGCGAATGGATAAACTGACCAGCCGGTTCCAGCAGTCGCTTGCCGACGCGCAGTCGCTCGCCGTCGGGCGCGATCACCCGTTCATCGAGCCGGCCCACGTGTTGCTCGCGCTCATCGACAGCCAGGGCGGAACGGTACAGCCGCTGCTCGTGAAGGTCGGCGCGGACGTCAACCGGCTGCGCGCCGGGCTCGGCGCGGCGCTCGAGCGGCTGCCCAAGGTCGAGGGCACCCCCGGGGAAGTGCACGTCTCGAACGATCTGAACCGGATCTTCAACGTCACCGACAAGCTCGCCCAGCAGCGCGGCGATCAGTTCATCTCCAGCGAGATGTTCTTGCTCGCGGCCTTCGAGGACCGTGCGCTCGCGAAGCTGCTGCAGGACAGCGGCGTGGTGCGCGGCGCGCTCGAGAAGGCCATCGACGAGGTGCGTGGCGGGGAGAAGGTCGCCGATCCCAACGCCGAGGAGAGCCGCCAGGCGCTCGAGAAGTACACGATCGACCTGACCGCGCGCGCCGCCTCGGGCAAGCTCGATCCGGTGATCGGCCGCGACGAGGAGATTCGCCGCACCATCCAGGTACTGCAGCGGCGCACCAAGAACAACCCGGTGCTGATCGGCGAGCCGGGCGTCGGCAAGACCGCCATCGTCGAGGGCCTGGCGCAGCGCATTCTCAACGGCGAGGTGCCCGAGGGCTTGAAGGGCAAGCGCATCCTGGCGCTCGACATGGGCGCGCTCATCGCCGGGGCGAAGTTCCGCGGGGAGTTCGAGGAGCGCCTGAAGGGCGTGCTCAACGACCTCTCCAAGCAGCAGGGCCAGGTGATCCTGTTCATCGACGAGCTGCACACCATGGTCGGGGCCGGCAAGGCGGAAGGGGCGATGGACGCCGGCAACATGTTGAAGCCCGCGCTTGCCCGCGGAGAGCTGCACTGCGTCGGGGCCACCACGCTCGATGAGTACCGCAAGTACATCGAGAAGGATGCCGCCCTCGAGCGGCGCTTCCAGAAGGTGCTGGTCGATGAGCCCTCCGTCGAGGACACCATCGCGATCCTGCGCGGACTGCAGGAGCGCTACGAGGTGCACCACGGCGTGGACATCACGGACCCGGCGATCGTTGCGGCCGCAACGCTCTCGCACCGCTACATCGCCGACCGGCAGCTGCCGGACAAGGCGATCGACCTGATCGACGAGGCCGCCGCGCGCATCCGCATGGAGATCGACTCCAAGCCCGAGGCGCTCGATCGGCTCGAGCGGCGCATCATCCAGCTGAAGATCGAGCGCGAGGCGCTCAACAAGGAGCAGGACGAGGCCTCGCGCAAGCGCCTCGCGGCGCTGAAGGACACGCTCTCGGGCCTGGAGCGCGAGTACGCCGATCTCGAGGAAGTCTGGAAGTCGGAAAAGGCGGCGCTGCAGGGGACGGCCTCGTTCCGCGAGGAGCTCGACCGCGCCCGCTTGGACCTGGAGACGGCCCGCCGGGCCGGCGATCTGACCCGCATGGCCGAGCTGCAGTACGGACGGATTCCGGAGCTCGAGAAGCGCCTGGCGGCGGCCGAGAGCAGCGAGGAGCAGGCCCCGCAGCTGGTGCGCAACAAGGTGACCGAGGAGGAGATCGCCGAGGTGGTCTCCAAGTGGACCGGTATTCCGGTCTCGAAGATGCTCGAGGGCGAGCGCGAGAAGCTCCTGCGCATGGAGGAGGCGCTCGCCCGGCGCGTGATCGGCCAGGAAGAGGCGCTGCGCATCGTTTCCGATGCGATCCGCCGCTCGCGCGCGGGCCTCTCCGACCCGCGCCGCCCGACCGGCTCGTTCCTGTTCCTCGGCCCGACGGGCGTGGGCAAGACCGAGCTCTGCAAGGCGCTCGCGGAGTTCATGTTCGACACCGAAGAGGCGATGGTGCGCATCGACATGTCGGAGTTCATGGAAAAGCACTCCGTGGCGCGCCTCATCGGCGCCCCGCCGGGCTACGTCGGCTACGAGGAGGGCGGCTATCTCACCGAGGCGGTGCGCCGCCGGCCCTACGCGGTGATCCTGCTCGATGAGGTGGAGAAGGCCCACCCGGACGTGTTCAACGTGCTGCTGCAGGTGCTCGATGACGGCCGGCTGACCGACGGGCAGGGCCGCACCGTGGACTTTCGCAACACCGTGATCATCATGACCTCCAACCTCGGCTCGCAGGTGATCCAGGAGTACGCCGGGGAGGGCAACTACGCGCGCATGAAGAGTGCCGTGATGGAGATCGTCCAGCAGAGCTTCCGCCCGGAGTTCATCAACCGCATCGATGACATCGTGGTGTTCCATCCGCTCGGCGCGGCCCAGATCCGCGCCATCGTCGATATCCAGCTGCTCTACCTGCGCAAGCGCCTGCAGGAGCGCAATATGGAGCTCACGCTCGATGACGCCGCCCGCGACCGGCTGGGCGAGGCGGGCTTCGACCCGGTGTACGGGGCCCGGCCGCTGAAGCGCGTGGTGCAGCAGCAGATCGAGAACCCGCTCGCCCAGCGCATCCTGCAGGGGCAGTTCGCCCCCGGTGACCGCGTGGCGGTGACGCTGCGCGACGGGGCGCTCGCATTCGCCAAGGCGTGAGGCCCATTGCGTATAATTGCGCCAGGACGTTTTCACTCACTGCTACAGACCTTCTGACCATGCCGTTCTACGAATACCAGTGCCGCAACTGCCAGTACTACGTCGAGGTCATGCAGAAGATCACCGATCCGCCGCTGAGGAAGTGCCCCTCGTGCGCTCGCATGACGCTCGTGAAGCTCATCTCCGCGCCCGTGTTCCGCCTGAAGGGCAGCGGCTGGTACGAGACCGACTTCAAGTCGGACAAGGAGAACAAGCGCAACCTCGCCGGCGCCGAGGCCGAGCCGAGCCCGGCGGCCGAACCGGCCAAGAGCCCGGCCAAGGGCCCGGCCAAGGAGGGCGCGAGCGCCCCCGCGGCCGCCGCCCCGGCCCCCCCGGCCGCCAAGCCCGCGGCGGTGGGTGCCACGCGCCGGCGCGCCAAGCCCGCGGCCCGTCCCGGCGCCCGCGCGCGCGCCAAGCCGGGCACGGCGAAGGGCACGGCCCGGGGCCGCTCGAAGCGGTGACGGGTTGAACGTCCCGCGCACGGCCCACCCGGTCCCGCCCGCGTCCAAGCGCCGCGGCTCGATCCTGCGGCGGATCCTGCTGTCCGGGGTGCTGTTCTGGCTGCCCATCGGCGCGACGCTGTGGGTGGTGATGTTCCTGCTGCACGTGCTCGATCGCATCGTGCCGCTGCTGCCGCTGCCGCCCGGCTATGCCCCGGCGGCGTTAGGTCCCCTGGTGCAGGCGGTGGTCGGGCTGCTGCTCGCCCTCGGCGTGCTGTTTCTGACCGGGCTGCTGGTGACCAACCTGATCGGGCGGCGCCTGGTGGTCTACGGCGAGGAGCTCCTGCACCACATTCCCATCGTCGGCGCGGTGTACGGTGGCGTGAAGAGCTTTGCCGAGAGCGTCTTCTCTCAGTCGAGCGCGTTCCGCAAGGTGGTGATGGTCGAATACCCCCGCGCGGGCGTGTGGAGCCTGGGGTTTCTCACCGCCGAGAACGTGGCGGAGATCTCCGCGCGCACCGGCGAGCCGCACGCCGCGGTGTATATCTCCGCGGCGCTCAATGCCACCGCAGGGGTGCTGGTGCTCGTGCCGCGCCGCCAGCTGATCGAGCTCGACATGAGCGTCGATGCGGCCATGAAGATGATCATCACCTGCGGCGTCGTGGCGCCGCAGAGCGCCTCGGCACCGCAGGACGCGCCGCAGCGGCTGCCGCCGGCGTAGCGTCCCGATGAAGGCCATGCGCCTATGGGCCCCCGGCGCGCCGCTGCGGCTCGAGACGCTGGTGCTGCCGTCCCCGGGGCCGGGTCAGGTGCGCATCGCGGTCGAGGCCTGCGGGGTGTGCCGCACCGATCTGCACCTGCTCGACGGCGAGCTGCCCGACATCCGCTGCCCGGTGACCCCGGGTCACGAGATCGTCGGTACGGTGCTCGAGTGCGGCCCGGGCGCGGGCCGCTGGCGGGTCGGCTCGCGCGTCGGGGTCCCCTGGCTCGGCCGGACCTGCGGGGCGTGCCGCGCGTGTCTCGAGGGCCGCGAGAATCTCTGCCCGAACGCGCAGTTCACCGGCTATTCGCTCGATGGCGGCTACGCCGAGCAGGTGCTCGCCGATGAGCGCTACTGCCTGGCGCTGCCGGCCGAGGCGCCGGCGGCCGAGCTGGCCCCGCTGCTGTGCGCCGGGCTCATCGGCTATCGCGCCTACCGCGCGGCCGGCCCCGGCACGCGGCTCGGCCTGTACGGCTTCGGGGCCGCGGCGCACCTGCTGGCACAGGTGGCGCACGCCGAGGGGCGCGAGGTCTACGCCTTCACCCGCCCCGCAGATGAGGCCGGCCAGGACTTCGCCCGGCGGCTCGGAGCCGTCTGGGCGGGCGGCTCGGACCGCCGCGCGCCCGAGCCGCTCGATGCGGCCATTCTGTTCGCGCCGGCGGGCGAGCTGGTGCCCGCAGCGCTCGCAGCGGTCCGCCCCGGCGGGCGGGTGGTGTGCGCCGGGATCCACATGAGCGACATCCCCAGCTTCCCGTACCGGCTGCTCTGGGGCGAGCGGCAGGTGCGCTCGGTGGCAAATCTCACCCGCGCGGACGGGGAGGCGTTCATGCGCCTCGCCGGGCGCCTCGCGCTGCGCGCGACGGTGGAGTGCTTCGCCCTGGAGGCGGCCAACGAGGCGCTCGGGCGGCTGCGCGCCGGAACCCTGCACGGCGCGGCGGTGCTGGTTGCGGGGGGCGCCCCGGCTTCGTAACATCGCGCCCCTTATGCGTTCACATTACTGCGGACAGGTCGACGAGCGGCTCATCGGCCAGACTCTCGAGGTCGCCGGCTGGGTTCACCGCCGGCGCGACCACGGCGGCATCATTTTCATCGACCTGCGCGACCGCGAAGGGCTGCTGCAGATCGTCTTCGATCCGGACAACCCGGCGCTGTTCCGCGAGGCGGAGCGGCTGCGCAACGAGTTCGTCGTGCGCGTCAAGGGACGCCTGCGCGAGCGCCCCGAGGGCACCGTCAATGCGCACCTCGCCTCCGGGCGCGTGGAGCTGCTGGCCACCGAGCTTGAGCTGCTGAACCGCGCCGAGCCGCTGCCGTTCCAGCTCGATGAGACGGTGGGCGAGGAGGTGCGGCTGCGCTACCGCTACCTGGACCTGCGCCGAGAAGTGATGAACCGGCGGCTGCGGCTGCGGCACCGGATCACGCAGGCCATGCGCGGCTACCTCGACGCCGAGGGCTTCATCGACATCGAGACCCCGATGCTGACCAAGGCGACCCCCGAGGGAGCGCGCGATTACCTCGTGCCGAGCCGCACGCACGAGGGCAAGTTCTTCGCGCTGCCGCAGTCGCCGCAGATCTTCAAGCAGCTGCTGATGGTCGCCGGGTTCGATCGTTACTATCAGATCGTGCGCTGCTTCCGCGACGAGGACCTGCGCGCCGATCGCCAGCCGGAGTTCACCCAGCTCGACATCGAGACCTCGTTCCTCACCCAGGAGCAGATCATGGTGTTGATGGAGGCGCTGGTGCGGCACTTCTTCCGCGAGGTGCTGCAGGTCGCGCTGCCCGACCCGTTCCCGCGCATGAGCTACCAGGAGGCGATGCGCCGCTACGGCTCGGACAAGCCCGATCTGCGCATCGCGCTCGAGCTGACCGACGTCGCCGACCTGGTCGCCGACTGCGACTTCAAGGTGTTCTCCGGCCCGGCCCAGGATCCCAAGGGGCGCGTGACGGCGCTGCGCGTGCCGGGCGGTGGGGCGATGCCGCGCTCGCAGATCGATGCCTACACCGCCTACGTGGCGCGCTACGGCGCCAAGGGACTGGCCTACATCAAGGTGAACGAGCGCGCCCGCGGACGCGAGGGCCTGCAGTCCCCGATCGTGAAGTTCCTGAGCGACGCGGCGGTGACGGGTATTCTCGAGCGCACGCAGGCGGCCGACAACGACCTGATCTTCTTCGGCGCCGACAGCGCCAAGGTGGTGAGTGATGCGCTCGGCGCGCTGCGCCTGAAGATCGGTCACGACCTCTCGATGGTGCAGCCGGGATGGCGGCCGCTGTGGGTGGTCGATTTCCCGATGTTCGAGTGGGATGCCGAGGAGCGCCGCTGGGTCGCCATGCACCACCCGTTCACCGCGCCGAAGAGCGACGATCCGGCCGCGTTGCGCGCCGACCCGGAACAAGCCATCGCCAAGGCCTACGACCTGGTGCTCAACGGCTCGGAGATCGGCGGCGGCTCGGTGCGTATCCACCGCCAGGAGATGCAATCGACGGTGTTCGACCTGCTCGGCATCCAGCCCGAGGAGGCGCAGGGGAAGTTCGGCTTCCTGCTCGATGCGCTGAAGTTCGGTGCGCCGCCGCACGGCGGTATCGCCTTCGGGCTCGACCGCCTGGCGATGCTGATGGCCGGCGCGGAGAGCATCCGCGAGGTGATCGCCTTCCCCAAGACGCAGACCGCGGCCGATCCGCTCACCGATGCGCCCACCGAGGTCAGCGAGGCCCAGCTGCGCGAGCTGCACATCCGGGTGCGCAAGCCCGTGGCGTGAGCGAGCGCGCCACGGATCGCGCGGCCCGGTCCGGGCCGGCCGCAGGGCCGAGCAGCGCATGAGCGCCCAGGAGCACATCATCTACGTCCACGGCTTGTGGATGTCGGGGGGCGAGGGGCTGTTGCTGCGCCACCGGCTGGCGCGCGAGCTGGGCGCGACGGTGCACGCCTTCGCCTACTCGGCGGTGACCCATGGCATGGAGGCGATCACCGAGCAGCTGCACCAGTTCGTCGAGGCGCTCGCCCCGCGCCGGGTGCACTTCGTCGGGCACAGCCTCGGGGGCCTGGTCATCTATCGGTTCTTCGAGCGCTTCGGGCAACAGTCGCCGGGGCGCGTGGTGTTCCTCGGCACGCCCTGCGTGGCGAGCCGTGCGGCCGAGCAGGCGAGCCAGTCGCGCTTCATCAGCGCCCTGATGGGCCGCTCGGTGGCCGAGGAGCTGCTCAGGCCACACGCGCGCCGCTGGAGCTTCGGCCGGCCGCTCGGGATCATCGCCGGCTCCTACTCGTTCGGCGTCGGGCAGTTCCTCGCCGGTTTCGAGGAGGACAGCGACGGCACGGTGGCGGTGAGCGAGACCCGCCTGCCGGGCGCCGCCGATCACATCGTGGTGCCGGTCAGTCACATGGGCATGCTGGTCTCGGCGCGTGTGGCGCGCGAGACCGCCGGCTTCCTGCGGCACGGGCATTTCGCGCTGCACTGAGCGCGCCGGAGCGTCCCGCGCGTCAGGCCAATGACTTGTGCATGCAGCGGGCGCTTGCCGGACAGAGCGTGCGGAACTCACCGCTCGCCTGCACGGCCGCGGGCGCCGCGGTCCGCTCGCTCTGGCGGTAGTCCAGACGCGCGAACAGCCCGGCCGCGCTCTCGGTCAGCAGCCACAGCTCGCGGATGCCCGCGGCGCGCGCCTGACGCTCGAGCGACTTCACCAGCGTGCGCGCCAGTCCGCGACCGCGCCAGGAGCCGGCCACCACCAGTGAGCGCAGCAGCCCCGCCTCGCCGTGGACCTCCAGGGCGATGGCCCCGAGCCGCTGCGTCCCGGCGCAGGCCACCAGGAAGCGCGCGCCGCTCGAGTCCAGATCGCTCACCGGGAGGTGCTCGTGCTCGAGGAGCGCGCGGATGGCCGGGTGGTCCTCGGCGGTGGCCGAGCGGATGAGGGGTTTCATCCGCCCGCCTCCGCGCCGTCCTCGAGCAGCCGGCGCAGCCGGTACAGCGCCTCGTGCGCCGCCCGGGGCGAGAGCTCATCCGGGTCGAGCGCCTCGAGTGCCGCGCGCAGCGGGTCAGGTGTCGGCGCGGCGGCAAACAGCGGCAGCTCCTGCTGCGCCTGCGGCACGCTCTGCTGCGCCTCGCGCCCGGCCTCGAGCGCCTCCAGATAGCGGCGCGCCTGGGCGATGACCTCGCGCGGCACGCCCGCCAGCTGCGCGACCTGCAGCCCGTAACTGCGGTTGGCGGGGCCTTCCTTGACTGCATGCAGGAATACGATGCCCTCGCCGTGCTCGGTGGCATCCAGATGCACATTCGCGCAGCCGTCGATTTCGCTCGCCAGCCGCGTCAGCTCGAAGTAGTGCGTCGCGAACAGCGTGAACGCCTTCAGCCGCGTGCCGATGTGGCGCGCCATGGCCCAGGCGAGCGACAGGCCGTCGAAGGTGCTGGTGCCCCGTCCGATCTCATCCATGAGGATCAGGCTGCGTTCCCCGGCGTTGTTCAGGATGTTCGCCGCCTCGGTCATCTCCACCATGAACGTCGAGCGCCCGCCGGCGAGGTCATCGGCCGCGCCGATGCGGGTGAAGATCCGGTCGATCGGGCCGATCGCGGCCCGCTCGGCCGGCACGTAGCTGCCGATGTGCGCCAGGATGACGATGATGGCGGTCTGACGCATGTAGGTCGATTTGCCGCCCATGTTGGGACCGGTGATGATCAGCATGCGCCGCTCGGCATCGAGCGCGAGGTCGTTGGGCACGAACGCCCCGGTGCTGAAGCGCTCCACCACCGGGTGACGACCGGCGAGGATGCCGATCCCCGGGGTCTCGCTGAGCTCTGGCTCGCTCCACTCGAGGGCGCCCGCCCGCTCGGCAAGCGCCGCGAGCGCATCGAGCTCGGCCAGTGCCGCGGCGGTGCTCTGCAGCGGCGCGAGCTGCTCGATGAGCGCGCCGAGCACCTGCTCGTAGAGCTCCTTCTCGCGCGCTAGCGCGCGCTCGCGCGCCCCGAGCACCTTGTCCTCGAAGCGCTTCAACTCCGGGGTGATGAAGCGCTCGGCGGACTTGACCGTCTGGCGGCGCGTGAAGTCCGGCGGCGCACGCTCGGCGTCCTTGCGCGGAATCTCGATGAAATAACCCTGCACGCGGTTGTAGCCGAGCTTGAGGCTGGCGATGCCGGTGCGCTCGCGCTCGCGGCTCTCGAGCTCGAGAAGGAACTCATCGGTGTGCGTGGCGATGCGGCGCAGCTCGTCGAGCTCGGCGTCCCAGTCCGGCGCGATGACCGCGCCGTCGCGCAGGAAAGTCGCCGGCTCCGCGGCGATCGCGCGACGCAGCAGCTCGGTGACGTCCTCGTGAGTGCCGATCCGCTCCCCGAGGGCGCGGATCAGCGGGGAGTCCACCGTCGCGAGCGTTGCGCGGACCGCCGGCACCGCCTCGAGCGAGGCGCGCAATTGCGTCAGGTCGCGCGGGCGCGCCGAGCGCAGGGCGACCCGCGCCAGGATGCGCTCGACGTCGCCGATCGAGCGCAGCGGCTCGCGCAGCGCCTCGAAGCGCCGTCCCTCGAGCCATGCGCCGACCGCCTGGTAGCGCTCACGCAGCAGCGCCTGATCGGTCAGCGGGCGATTCAGCCAGCGGCGCAGCTGCCGCGAGCCCATCGCGGTGGCGCAGGTGTCGAGCAGCGCGAACAGCGTCGCCTCCTCGCGGCCGCTCATGCTCTCGTCGAGTTCGAGGTTGCGGCGCGTCGCCGCATCGATGTGCAGTCCGTCGGAGCGTTCCTCGACGGTGAGCCCGCGGATGTGCGGCAGCGCGCTTTTTTGCGTGTCGCGCACGTACTGCAGCAGCGCCCCGGCTGCGGCGATCGCCAGCGGCAGATCGTCGGCGCCGAAGCCCTTCAGATCGAGCGTGCCCAGCTGGTCGGTGAGCAGCCGCGAGGCGCTGGCGAGCTCGAAGTGCCACGGCGGGCGCGTGCGCAGCGCCGTGTGCCTGCGCAGGTCCTGGGGAGCGTCCTCGCTCACCAGCAGCTCGGCGGGCTTCAGGCGCTCAAGCTCGGCCGCGAGCGCACCCGCGCCGAGCGACTGCAGCACGGTGAAACGACCCGCGGCGAGATCGAGCCAGGCGAGGCCGAAGTGCTCCCCATCGCGCGCCAGCGCCGCGACCAGCGTGTCGTGGCGCTCATCGAGCAGCGCCGCGTCCGTGACCGTGCCCGGGGTGACGATGCGCACGACCTCGCGCTCGACCGGGCCCTTGGATTTGGCCGGATCGCCCATCTGCTCGCAGATCGCGACGCTCTCGCCCTTGCGCACCAGGCGCGCGAGGTACGCCTCACAGCTGTGCACCGGCACACCGGCCATCGGGATCGGCTGGCCGGCGGAGTGTCCGCGCGAGGTGAGGGTGATGTCCAGCAGCGCCGCGGCGCGCCGGGCGTCGTCGTAGAACAGCTCGTAGAAATCCCCCATGCGGTAAAAGAGCAGCGCATCGGGATGGCGGCTCTTGATCCGCAGGTACTGCTGCATGACCGGCGTGTGTTGAGTGACGAGATCGTTCAACGACGTAGTGTCCGTTTCGGCGGGTGGCGCGCAGCGCAGATTAGCCCGACATCTGCCGAAGTGCGAGAACCGGTACGGGCACGCCCCGCTCGAGCGTCTCTGCGACCTGCGGGTGCTCCAGCGCCAGGGGAGTGTGAGCAGGTCTCGGCGAGTGCGTCGCGGCTGGCGCCGCTTATCGCGGTGATCACTCGCCCGCGGGACTGCGGCGTCGGTCCGGCGCAGGGGCCTCGCCCCGATCACGCTTCGAGGCAGCATTGAGCCCCGCTCGAGCACAGCGCCCCTCCGCGCCCAAAAATGAGGCGAGTTGGCGAGGGGATGTCTGTTCACAGGTCCGTTGTCGGTTCAGGCGTGCGAGCGGTTCTGGCCGGCGCAAACCCGCCGCGGACGAGCGCGTAGCGCCGGATCGCTCGCCGTGGGCAGCGGTTGCGGGGCGGGTCAGCTCGAGGCGGCGCCGAACCGCTCGACGAGGTAGTCGATGAACACCCGCACGCGGGCGGGCAGGTGCTGATGACTGAGATACGCCGCGTACAAGGTGAACTGCGGCGCGTGGTAATCCTGGAGGATGGGCACCAGAGTGCCGCGACGCAGCTCGGCCTCCACCAGGAAGGTGGGCTGCAGGATGATCCCGCCGTCGGCCACGGCCAGCTGGCGCAGCAGATCGCCGTTGGTGGCGTGGACCGCGGGGCGCACGCGCACCGTGTCGCTGCGTCCGTGGGTGTCGGTGAACGACCATGCATCGCCGGACCACAGATATTTGTAGCTGAGCACCTCGTGCCGCTCGAGATCGGCCGGTGTGCGCGGCGTACCGTGCCGGCGCAGGTACCCGGGGGCGGCGCACACCGTCATGCCCACCGGGGCGATGCGCCGCGCGATCAGGCTCGGCTCCAGTTCGCGGGTGATGCGCAGGGCGACGTCGAATCCCTCGTTGGCGAGATCGACGAGGCGATCGGACAGGTCGATGTCCAACCTCAGCTGCGGGTGGCGCGCCCGGAATGCGGGCAGCTCGTCGGCGAGGCGCAGCATCCCGAAGGACAGCGGCGCGGCGATCCGCAGCACCCCGGCCGCCTGCACGACGCCCTGTGCGGCGGCGGACTCGGCTTCGGCGAGCTGCTCGAGAATGACGCGGGCGCGGGCACAGAACTCATTGCCTGCCGCGGTCAGAGACACCCGCCGGGTGGTGCGGTGCAGCAGGCGCGCCCCCAGGTGCTCCTCCAGCGCGGCGACCTGGCGGGTGACGGCCGCGTTGGACAGCTCGAGCGAGGCGGCCGCGCGGGCGAAGCCGCCCGAATCGACGACCTGCAGCAGCACGCGCATGGCCTGGATGACGTTCATAGCCGGACGATTATTCCATAAATCGGAATGATTATTTGATTTACTGGTAGTTTAATGCTGACTTGATCAACGTTACTCTGGCGCTGCGGTCGGTTGATCGCGGTGCCGGCCGAGTGTTCGATGCGGCGGGGCCTTCAATCCACACAGGGGAGATGCACATGATCAAGACCCACACCGCGCCCTATGGCATCGCGCTGCTGCGCGTGAGCCTCGGGGTGCTGTTCCTCGCGCACGTGGCGCTGAAGATCTTCGTGTTCACGGTGCCGGGATTCGTCGGCTATTTCGCCACGCTCGGCCTGCCCGCCGTGGCCGCCTACGGGACCATTGCGCTCGAGCTGCTCGGCGGGATTGCGCTGGTGCTCGGCGTGTATGCACCGTGGGTGGCCGTGCCGTTGGCGCTCGAGATGCTCGGGACCATCGTGCTGGTGCACGGCCACAACGGCTGGCTGTTCACCGACCGGGGCGGTGGCTGGGAGTACCCGGCGTTCTGGGCCATCAGCTTGGTGGCCCTGACGCTGCTCGGCGATGGGGCGTTCGCGCTGCGTCCGACGCAGCGCTGAGCCGTCGGGTGGGCCGCGCGCCGCGCGGCCCACCGCCTACTCGATCGCGGGGTCGAACTGCGCGAGGCCGGCCGCGGCGCGCACCGTCTCGCGCCGGAACAGATACAGCGCGCCGAGCAGCAGGGCCATGGGCAGCAGCGAGCAGTAGAAAGCGTGCAGGCCGCCGAAGCGCGCGAACACCAGCGCGGTGATGCGTGAGCCGAGCGTGCCGCCGAGGGCCGAGGACACCAGGATCAGGCCGGTCATCGCCGCATGCGCCGATTTGGGCAGGGCGCTGAGCGCGACCGAATTGATCACCGGGTAGATCGGGGCCATCAGCAGCCCGATCAGCGGGATCAGGTAGGCCGCGAGCGGGGCGTGCAGCCAGCCGGTGTGCACGCTGCCGGCGCTGCGGGCGAGCGGCAGCGTCACCAGGATCAGCAGGCCCATCCCGCAGACGCAGGCGTTGAGCAGCGGATACCAAGCCACCCGGCGCAGCAGCTGGCCGGCCGCCACGCGGCCGATGGCGATGGAGGCGGCCAGCATGCTGGCCATCTGCACGCTCACCGCGTCGGGCAGCTTCAGCACCTCGTAGTTGAACGTCGGCAGCCAGGTGCCGAAGCTCTGCTCGATGAGCACGTAAAAGAACGTCGAGGCGAGGAACACGTACACCATCGGCCGCAGCGAGGCGCGGCTGATCTGCGCGAGGGAGTCGCGGACGGGTTGGACTTTGGCGCGTGCCGCGGTCTCATCCAGGCGCGAGGCGCCAAGCAGCGTCATGGCGAGCAGGCACGCGCCGGCCATCACCCAGTACACGCGCAGCCAGGCCTGCCCGGCGCCGGGTCCGGAGCGGATGAAGGCGCTGAACAGCCACCCGGAGATCACCACGCCCACCATGAACAGTCCCTCGATGAGGTTGGTCAGGCGGGCATGCTCGCCCTGGCTGCCCGTCAACAGCCCGATCGCGCCATAGACCGACACCTTGGTGAGGGCGAAGGAGATGCCGACGCAGACGAACAGCAGCGCGGTGGTGTGGAAGCTCGGATACAGCGGCATCAGCGTACAGGCGACGGCGACCACCCCGAGGGCGATCAGGATCGCGCGCCGGTAGCCGAACAGCGGCAGGAACGAGGCGACGGCGAACGAGGTGATCACGATCGGCAGATCCTTGAACAGCTCGAGCAGGCTCGCCTCGGGCTTGCCGACTCCGAAACTGTGGATGGCCTGCAGGATCACCGTGCCGACGCTGTTCAGCAGGACCGCGAAGATCATGAAGCTCAGCGCCAGCGCGCCGATCATGCGGTACCGGTTGGCAGAGTGCGTCATGCGGTGGATCGGTCTTTACGGGCGCGCCGGGCCCGTGGATCATAGCGGGATCTGCAACGACGCGAACCGTCCGTGCCGGAACGCAAGAGAAAGAACCCGAACGCGCCGGCCAGCCTGACCATGGCGGACCTGGCCGGTCTCGCCGGGGTGTCCACGATCACCGTGTCGCGGGCCCTCGCCGGCAGCGCGCTCGTGAGCCCCGCCACGCGCGAGCGCGTCCAGCAGCTCGCGCGCAAGCACGGTTACAAGCTCAATCTCAGCGCGCGTAACTTGCGCCTGCGCCGCAGCCACGCCGTGGCGGTGATCGTCGAGATGACCCCGACGCCCGAGCGCACGATGTGGGACCCGTATCCGCTGGCGCTGCTCGGGGGCATCTCCCAGGAACTGACCTCGGCCGGCTACAACGTGCTGCTGACCACCCGGCAGGCCGCCGGTGAGGTCGCGGTGCAGGCCGCCGACGGACTGATTCTGCTCGGCCAGGGCGCGCACCAGGACGCGGTGCATGTCTACGAGAAGCTGGGGCTGCCGATGGTGGTCTGGGGCGCAGCCGGTGCCGGCGATCAGCACATCGTCGTGGGCAGCGACAATCGCCATGGTGGGCTGAGCGTCGCGGAGCGGTTCGTCTCCATCGGCCGCCGCCACCCAGTGTTCATCGGCAACCCGGACCATCCCGAGATGGCCCAGCGCCTCGGTGGCTTCGTCGATGAGCTCGAGCGCCACGGCATCCGGCCGCTGCTGATGCGCCGTGCGGACTTCACGCTCGAGGCCGGGGCGCACGCGGTGCGCTCGCTGCACAACCGCCGCGTGCAGTTCGATGCCATCTTTGCCTGCTCGGACCTGGTGGCCATGGGCGCGATCCGCGCGCTGGTGGAGCTCGGGCAATCGGTGCCCGAGGACGTGTCGGTCATCGGTTACGACGACACGCCCCAGGGCGGAACGTTCCTGCCGCCGCTCTCGACCGTGCGCCAGAACTGGCAGGAGGGCGGCGTGCTGCTGGCGCGCAAGGTGCTCGGCCTGCTTGGCGGCGAGACGGTGGAGTCCCAGATGCTGCCGACGGCCCTGGTGCTGCGCTCGACCTGAGCGACACCCCTGCGGGGCGCCTCAGGGGGCGAGCCCGATCTGCGCGTAGCGGCGCGCAACATCCGCGTGGAGCTTCTCGGCGGCCGCAAAGTCCGCCTGCGCGGCCGAGCTCTGCCCGAGGCGCCGTTCGGCGAGCCCCCGGCCGTAGAGTGGCAGGGGCCGATGCGGGTGGGCGCGTAGCGCGTTGTCGTAGTCGCGCAGGGCCCGGTGCCAGCGGCCGAGCCGCAGATACACCAGGGCGCGGCTGTCGAGCACCGGGGTTGAGCCGGGCAGTCGCGCGAGTGCCCGATCACAGTCCCGCAAGGCCCGGTGCAGGTGCCGGTCGGCGGCCGCGAGCGCCCAGCACCGCCCATTCCAGGCATACGGCAGCCCCGCATCCTCGCGGTGGTGGCGTATCCACGCGTCGAATGCGTGCTCGGCCAGGGCGAAGGCGCCCGCCTGGTCGGCGAGCAGGCCGAGCGTCATCTGCGCCACCGAATCGGCGGGCATCACCGCGCTTGCCGCCGCGAGATCGGTGCTCGCGGCCGCGGTGAGTGCCGTCCAGGCACTCACCGCGGCGCTGCTACGCAGTGCCAGTCGGGCCGTCGCCCGGCCGAGCAGTGCCGGATAGTGCCCGGGCTGCAGGCGCAGCGCCGTGTTGAAATCCGCGAGCGCCGGGGCGGGCTGCTGCGCATCGAGCTCCGTCTGGCCGCGGTACACGAAACAGCGCGCCCGGGTGGGCGCGAGTGCGCAGGCGCGGTTGAAGTCGGCGAGCGCCTGGGGATACTCCCCGCGCGCCCGCGCGGCCATGGCGCTGCGGATGAGCCCGTCCGCCGTGCCGGACGGCGCGCTGAGCGCCGCGCCCGCGGCCCCGGTGGGCTCGCCCAGCGCGAATACCGGGCCGCCGCTGTAGGTGAAATAGATCCTGTTCTGGCTGTTGGCGATGTAGACGTGGTGGGCGAGAAAGAAGTCCGCGCCGAGCACCAGGTCGGCCGTGCCGCTGAACGCCGGCATCGGGATGACCATCAGGTGCGTGTGCTCGATCGTCTCGCCGCCGATCTGCAGTTTCGCGACCGGCGCGCTCCAGGCGTTGACGACGCGGTGCGCGATGCCGCCGGCGCGTCCGGCGGCCTTCACGCCGGGGTCGCCGGGGGCCAGGTGCAGCCGCTCGGCGGCCGCCAGCGAGAGCGCCGAGCGGGCCGCGCCGGTATCGAACATCACCGTGACCGGCTGCCCATCGAGCCGCGCCGAGCCGATGAACTGCGGTGTGCGCTCGGTCGGCGGGTTCAGCCGCAACATGCCGACCGGCCGGCTGCCCGCCCAGTAGGCGAGCGGCAGGCGGCCGCAGTGCACCGGCTTGATGAAGCGCATGAACCCCTTGGCGAAGTCGAGCTCGACGTCCGCCACGCGCAGCAGGTTGTCGCCGAGCAGGCCGGCGGCGTGCGTGGGACTGTCGTTGCCGGTGACCAGGAACTGCACGTGATGCAGCCGCTGATGGACGAACGTGAAGGTGCGGGCGCTCACCAGCTGCGGCTCGGTCATCCCGCCGACCCCGTCGATGAACATCCCCGGCGGCGCGAACAATGAGGTCAGCCGCAGGCGCCGGGCCCATTGCGGGGAGAGCGAGCTGTAGAAGGCTCCCGAATCGACCGCGAGCCGGATCGGCCGGCCGTTGATCCTCACCGGGATCAGCGCCTTCATGTCCTTCAGGGTGACCGGAATGCTCGGGTAGCGCACGATCCGGCAGCCCGCCGCCCGTGCCGTGCTCCCGCCGAGCAGGGCCAGCAGCGTCAAGATCGTCGTCCCTAGAGCTGATCGTGCGCGCATGGGTTGCCCTTTGCCCTGGTGCCGTGGTGGTCGGGGTTCTGCGGCGGCCGCGCATCCGACCCCACGGCGGCCACCATCCGTTGACGCAAGCCTAGCGGATGCGCGCGCCGGTGCAAGCCAGTGCCGGGCCCGCCGGCCGGCGTACACTGCGTCGATGCAGGCTCCTGAGCTCACAGATCGCGCTCTGTACGCGCTCGCCGAGCAGGCCGGGCGGGCCCTGCGGTCGGCGGGCTGGCGGGTGGCCACGGCCGAGTCCTGCACCGCCGGCTGGATTGCCAAGACCCTGACCGACGTGCCCGGCAGCTCGCAGTGGGTCGAGTGCGGCTACGTGACCTACTCCAACGCGGCGAAAGTCCGTGATCTCGGCGTCGAGACCCGCACGCTCGAGGCACACGGCGCGGTGAGCGAGGCGGTGGTCCGGGAGATGGCCCGCGGCGCGCTGCGGGTCTCCGGCGCCGAAGTGGCCGTGGCGGTGAGCGGCATTGCCGGACCGGACGGCGGCACTGCGGGCAAGCCGGTCGGGACCGTGTGGTTCGCGGTCGCTGCGCCTTCGCTGCCCGAGACGCAGTGCGTCGTGCACCAGTTCGCGGGGGACCGGGAAGCGGTGCGCCGCCAGGCGGTGGCTCACGCCCTGCGGCAGGTGCTCGCGGCACTGGGCACGGCGAGCGGCGCCGGCGGCGTGCCCGGATCGTGACCCGGCCCGGTCCGGGCGCGCACCCGCCGGCGCACGCGGGGCCGCACCGCCTGTTTTTTGCGCTCTGGCCGGATGCGCCCGCTCGCGCGCGGCTTGAGCAGGCCACGCAGGCCGTGGTGCAGACCCGCGGCGGTCGACCCGTGCCGGCCGAGCAGCTGCACCTGACGCTGGCGTTCCTGGGCGCGGTGCCCGCTGCTCGACGGGCGGAGCTCCTCGCCCTCGCGCCGGTGGCGGTGCGCGCAGCCGCTCTGGCGGACGCACCCCTGGCGCTCACGCTCGGGCAGCTCGAGCGCTGGTCGGGCCCGCAGGTGCTGTGCGTCCTGCCGATCCATCCGCCCGCGGCGCTCGGCGCGCTCGCGCGCAGCCTCACGAGGACCCTCGGCGCCGCCGGTTTTACTCCAGATCTCAAACCCTTCCGTCCGCATGTCACCGTGGCACGCAAAGTCGTGCGCCCAAGTGAGACGGTGCCGATCGCTCCGGTCCGCTGGACGTTCGAGCGCGTTGCGCTGATCGAGAGCCGCACGCTCGAGCGCGGGCCTGTGTACAGTGTTGTCGAGACATGCCCACTGTACGGCGGGTGATGGGCGACAAAATAACATCTTGCGCACGCAGACGGAGATGATGCGGGCGGTGTCTTTGTGGGATAATTCGCTCACCGCTGCGTTTTCAGCACCTCCGGGACAGCCAGATGGAAGACAATCGCAAGAAGGCGCTCGCCGCCGCGTTGGGCCAGATCGAGAAGCAGTTCGGCAAGGGCTCGGTGATGCGTCTCGGCGACGCCGCCGCAACCTACGATATCGAGACCGTCTCGACCGGCTCGCTGGGGCTGGACATCGCGCTCGGCGTGGGTGGCCTGCCGCGCGGCCGGGTGGTCGAGATCTACGGCCCGGAGTCCTCGGGCAAGACGACGCTCACCCTGCAGGTGATCGCCGAGGTGCAGCGCAGCGGCGGCACTGCGGCATTCGTCGACGCCGAGCACGCGCTCGATCCGTCCTACGCCGAGAAGCTCGGTGTGAACATCGCCGACCTGCTCGTCTCGCAGCCCGACACCGGCGAGCAGGCGCTCGAGATCACCGACATGCTGGTGCGTTCCAACGCCGTGGACATCGTGGTGGTCGACTCGGTCGCGGCGCTGACGCCGAAGGCGGAGATCGAGGGCGAGATGGGCGAGATGCAGGTCGGCCTGCAGGCACGCCTGATGTCGCAGGCGCTGCGCAAGCTGACCGGCAACATCAAGCGTTCCAACACCATCGTCATCTTCATCAACCAGATCCGCATGAAGATCGGGGTCATGTTCGGCAGCCCCGAGACCACCACCGGCGGCAATGCGCTGAAGTTCTACTCCTCGGTACGCCTGGACATCCGCCGCATCGGCGCGATCAAGAACGGCGAGGAAGTCGTCGGCAACATGACGCGCGTCAAGGTGGTCAAGAACAAGGTGGCCCCGCCGTTCCGCGAAGCGGAATTCGAGATCATGTACGGCCAAGGCATCTCGCGCGAAGGGGAGATCATCGACCTCGCCAGCGCCCAGGAGATCGTCGAGAAGTCCGGCGCGTGGTACTCGTACAAGGGCAACCGGATCGGGCAGGGCAAGGACAACGCCCGCACCTTCCTGCAGAACAACCCGGAGGTGGCGCGGGAGATCGAGGCGGAAGTGCGCACCCGGCTGCTGCCCGCCCGTCCGCCGCGCAGCAACGGTGGCGAAGCGGCCACGGCCTGAGGCGGCCGGCGACCCGCACAGCGCCCGCGCCGCCGCGGTAGCGCTGCTCGCGCGGCGCGACCACTTCAGCGCGGAACTGCGCCGCAAACTGCTCGAGCGGGGCTTCGAGCCGGCCGCCGCGCTCGAGGCACTCGAGGCGCTCGAGGCCGAGCGCCTGCTCGACGATGCGCGCTGCCTCGAGCGTTTCGTCGCCTACCGGGCCGAGCGCGGCCAGGGACCGCTGCGCATCGCGCTCGACCTGAAGGCCCACGGCGTGCCGGCCGAGCGGATCGGCCCGGCGCTCGAGGCTGCGGCCGACTGGCGCGCGCTGGCGCGCACGGTACGCCGGCGCCGCTTCGGTGCGGCCGCGCCGGCCGACTGGTCCGAGAAAGCCCGGCAAGCGCGATTTTTGCAGTACCGGGGCTTTTCATCGGATGATATCCGCGCGGCCATTGGCGCCGAGCTCGAACTGGACTGACGAACTTGACCCGATCTCCCTCCCTCGGCGCCGCCGATGTGCGCCGCGCCTTCCTTGAGTTCTTCCGCGAACGCGGCCACGCCGTCGTGCCCTCGAGTCCGCTCGTGCCGGGCAACGATCCGACGCTGCTGTTCACCAATGCCGGCATGGTGCAGTTCAAGGACGTGTTCCTCGGCAAGGAGAAACGCGATTACGTGCGCGCCGCGACCAGCCAACGCTGCGTGCGCGCCGGGGGCAAGCACAACGACCTGGAGAATGTCGGCTACACGGCCCGCCACCACACGTTCTTCGAGATGCTGGGCAACTTCTCGTTTGGCGATTACTTCAAGCGCGAGGCCATCCAGTTCGCCTGGGCATTCCTGACCGGCACGCTCAAGCTCGATCCGGCGCGCCTGTGGGTCACGGTATTCCGCGAGGATGACGAGGCGGCGGATATCTGGCTGAAGGAGATCGGGGTGTCGCCTGAGCGCTTCTCGCGCATGGGTGAGAAGTCGAACTTCTGGGCCATGGGCGACACCGGCCCGTGCGGTCCGTGCAGCGAGATCTTCTACGATCACGGACCCGGGGTGCCCGGCGGTCCGCCCGGATCGCCCGATGAGGACGGCGATCGGTTCGTGGAGATCTGGAACCTGGTGTTCATGCAGTTCGAGCGGGGCGCCGACGGCACGCTGACACCGCTGCCCAAGCCCTCGGTGGACACCGGTATGGGGCTCGAGCGCATCTCGGCGGTGCTGCAGGGCGTGCACTCGAACTACGACATCGATCTGTTCCGCAGCCTGATCGGCGCGGCCGCGAAGCTCGCCGGCACCAGCGAGCTCACCTCAAGCTCGCTGCGCGTGATCGCCGATCACATCCGCGCCTGCACCTTCCTCGTGGTCGACGGCGTGCTGCCCTCGAACGAGGGACGCGGCTACGTGCTGCGCCGCATCATCCGGCGCGCGGTGCGGCACGGCTACAAGCTGGGTATCAGCGAGCCGTTCTTCTACAAGCTCGTGCCGGTGCTCGAGCAGGAGATGAGCGAGGCCTATCCGGAGCTGACCCGGGGCCGCGCGCAGGCCGAGCGAGTGCTGCGCCAGGAGGAGGAGCGTTTCGCCGAGACCCTCGAGAAGGGCATGACCCTGCTCGAGGAGGCCATCGCCCGTCTGGGCCCCTCAGGGGCTCACGCTCCGGCGGTCATTCCGGGCGACGTCGTGTTCAAGCTGTACGACACCTATGGCTTTCCGGCCGATCTCACCGCGGACATCGCGCGCGAGCGCGGGCTCACCATCGATCAGGCGGGTTTCGATGCGGCCATGGAGGCGCAGCGGCGCCGGTCTCAGGAAGCGAGCAAATTCGGAGTGGATCTGCGCGGTGGCGCGGTGATCGAGACGCGGACCGCATTCGAGGGGTACGGCGCGACGGTGGCCGAGGGCCGCGTGGTGGCGCTGCTGCGCGATGGGGCGCAGACCGATGAAATCGGCGCCGGCGAGCGGGCCGAGGTCATCCTCGACCGCACGCCGTTCTACGCCGAATCGGGCGGCCAGGTGGGGGACACCGGCACGCTGGACGGGTCCGGGGTGCGCTTCGAGGTCGCGGATACCGTCAAACGCGGTCCGGCCTACGCGCACATCGGCCGGTTGCTCGAAGGACGCATCCGCGTGGGCGATGTGCTGCGCGCGACGGTGGATGCGCCACGCCGAGCGGCCACGGCCCGCAATCACACGGCCACCCACCTGCTGCATGCGGCGCTGCGCACAACACTCGGCGCGCATGTTCAGCAGAAGGGCTCCCTGGTCGCACCCGACCGGCTGCGCTTTGATTTCTCGCATCCACAGCCCGTGACGGCCGACGAGCTGCTGACCATCGAGCGGCTGGTGAATGCGCAGATCCGGGCCAATGCGCCGGCCGAGACACGCCTGATGGACTACGAGAGCGCAGTCGCCGCGGGCGCCATGGCGCTGTTCGGGGAGAAATACGACAAGGACGTGCGGGTGCTGCGGGTCGGGGAATTCTCGATGGAGCTGTGCGGCGGGACGCACGTGCAGCGCGCCGGGGACATCGGTCTGTTCAAGATCATCGGGGAGGGCGGTGTCGCCTCCGGGGTGCGGCGTATCGAGGCGGTCACCGGCGAGGGCGCCGTGGAATTCGTTGAGCAGAACGATGCGCTGCTGAAGGATCTGGCCCATCTGGTGCGCGGCTCGCGCGAGGAGCTCACGGACAAAGTGCGTGAGACTCTGGAGCGCCTGAAGCAGATGGAGCGGGAGGTTCGCACGCTGAAGGACCGGCTCGCGTCGGGGCAGGGCGTCGATCTGGCCGCCGGGGCCCTCGAGGTCAACGGCATCAAGGTGCTGGCCACCCAGGTGGCCGATGCCGATGCGGCCGCGCTGCGCAACGCGGTGGATCAACTCAAGGAGCGTCTGCGCTCGGCGGTCATCGTGCTCGCCTCGGTGCAATCGCCCGACAAGGTGGTGCTGGTCGCGGGCGTGACCGCCGACCA
This sequence comes from Pseudomonadota bacterium, assembly GCA_021815925.1. Lineage (GTDB taxonomy): Bacteria > Pseudomonadota > Gammaproteobacteria > Steroidobacterales > Steroidobacteraceae > 13-2-20CM-66-19. Next base: position 33,311 of record JAKAZL010000020.1, read on the forward strand.
GACGGGTCGAATCAAGGCCGGTGAGCTTGTCGGCGTGATCGCAAGTCGCATTGGCGGCCGCGGTGGCGGCCGCGCAGACTTCGCCCAGGCGGGTGGGACGAATCCTGCCGCGCTCGAGGCTGTGCTTGCCGATGTCCCCGGATGGGTTCGGGAGCGCTTATCGGGCTGATAATGCCGGAATACGTCAGTTCCGCCGGAGTTCAAAGGGTGTAGAGTGCCCGCGAGGAGGTCAAGCCATGCTCATATTGACCCGACGAGTAGGCGAGACGCTGATGATCGGGGATGAGGTCTCGGTAACCGTCCTCGGCGTCAAGGGCAATCAAGTCCGCATCGGGATCCAGGCGCCGAAGAGCGTCGCGGTCCACCGGGAGGAGATTTACAAGCGCATCCAGCGGGAAAAAGAGCAGCACACGGGCTCGGGGGTCGGGACCGACGAATCCATTGGCGGCGAGGCTGTCAAGCAGGAAGTGCAGGACGCCTTGATCTGAGCCGGGCGGTTCCCCGGAGCGTCCCATTCCTCCGGAGTTTCCAGTATCATGCGCCCCTCCTGGCGGGGCATGCGGTGGCGCTTGTGCCTTCGAACGTGTCCCTTCGGGAATCCCGCCTCAAAAGCCGGAGAGATGGCCGAGTGGTCGAAGGCGCACCCCTGCTAAGGGTGTAAGGGTCAAAAGCCCTTCGAGGGTTCGAATCCCTCTCTCTCCGCCAAAATTTCCGTGAAAAATCAAATTTTCTGCGGGGATTTGCATCGTGCGCACGACGCGATGTCTGGCATGCGATCTCAGGCGATGCCAGCCGGGATCGTTCTCTCGAGGCGCGCCGAGAGGCTTCAGTGAGGAATGTGATTCGGTGTCAGTGCGAGAAGAAACTCCTCGCACGGAATACACAACACATCGTCGCGTTTGATTCGGTCCTTGCCTCGATAGAGCAGGAACCGCTGACTTTGAGGATAGTCCTCGCCGAAGCTTCTGAGTGCCCGCAGATCCTCCGGACGCACTCTTGTCGAATTCTTGACCT
>JAKAZL010000094.1 GCA_021815925.1 Pseudomonadota bacterium
AGGCCGTCCGGCGGCGGCAGTTGGTAATCGACGATCGCGGCGTCGAATTCCCATGCGCCGATGTGGCTCAGCGCTTCGGCACCATCGTGGGCGTCCGCTACCTCGCAGCCTCTGCGCTCAATGGCTGTCCGCAGGACCGAGCGCAGATTCGCATCATCTTCGACGACTAGAATGCGCACCGGGCCTCCCAGTCCGAGGGCAACTTTATAGACCGGCCGCGAGCGGCACGTCAAACCGCACGGCGCGGTCCGTGAAACAGGTCGCGCCCGGATTATGTTCGCATCGGTCCGCCCCGCTCAGGCCCGCGTGGACATGAACGTGCCGGACCTGCGGTTGTAGTAGGCGGTCAGGAGTACGGCCCGAACGAGGAAGGCGTCGTCGCTCGGCTGGACCTTGATCACGTGCGCGACGACATCCATCCCAAGGGCCTCGATGCGGATGTTGCGGCCGGTGCTCACCGGGGCGCCCACGAACAGGCTCACGCCGGTCACCGACAGATCGCGCAACTCGCCCGAGAGCGGGGGCGCAGCGGGCGCCGCATGCACGGTGACCCGCGTGTCCTTCGGGACGCGCGGCGCGGAGCGCCGGCCGAAGGGCTCCCCGCTGGCGCCGACCGTGAAGGCGACGGGCGCCAGCGGGCTGGCGCAGCGCCGGCAGCGCGTATCCGGCTCGATCCGCGCCGGCACGGCCAGTCCGCAGAACGGACAGGCGCTCGCCGCGGCGGGTGGCTTGCGGGGCGGCGTGCCATCCGTTGGCCGCGTCCGCGCGGAGACGGGGCGACGCCTGCTGTCGTCGTAGGCCTTGCGCTTGGCCGGGTCACGCAGGATCTGGTAGGCCTGATTGATGCGAGCGGCCGTCTCCGGGTCGCCGCCGAGGTCCGGATGGGTGCGCAGCCGGCTCATCAGGCAGCGGTACGCGGCCGTGATGACTTCCGGCGGTGCCTCGGGCTGCACGTACAAAATCCGGTACAAATTGCGTCGTTCTTGCGTCATTCGCGGATCAACCGGCTGCAGACTCGCGGACTTTAGCATGCGCCGGGTCCGGCTGAGCGGACCGTGCGGAGGTCCGCTGGCACGAGGGCGCCACGCCGACTCGCATCGTCCTCGGGGCGGGATGTCGCGGGCGCGCCAATCGCATATCCTGTGCGCACGGTCGGGCTCAATCCTGGCCCGACGCCGGCGGTCTGTACGTCGGGACCGGGCTGCTGGAACGCGGACGGAGGCATCATGGGCACAGGCGTGACGAGCCGTTTTCGCGACAAGGTCGTGCTGATCACCGGGGCCTCGTCCGGTATCGGCGAGGAGTTGGCGGTGCAGCTGGCACGCGCCGGCGCCCGACTGGCGCTGGCGGCACGCCGCGGCGATCGGCTCGCGCAGGTGCGGGAGCGGATCGCCGCCGTCGGGGGCGCCGAGCCGCTGATCGTGGTCTGCGACGTGACCCTGGACGGCGACCCGCCGCGGGCGGTGGCCGAGACGCTCGCGCACTGGAACCGGCTGGACATCGTCATCGCCAATGCCGGCTTCGGCGTGGTAGGACCCTTCGCAAAGCTGTCGCTCGAGGACTATCGGCGGCAGTTCGAGACCAACGTGTTCGGCGTGTTGCGCACGCTGCAGGCGGCGCTGCCGGCGGTGCTCGCATCGCAAGGCCAGCTGGTCATCATCGGCAGCGTGGCGGGCTGGACCGCCTCGCCGGGCGCCTCGCCCTATGCCATGAGCAAGTTCGCGGTTCGGGCGCTCGCGAACTCGATCACCCCGGAGCTGACGCTGTTGGGCGTGCGCGTCACGCTGCTCAGCCCCGGGTTCGTCGAGAGCGACATCCGTCGCGTCGATAACCAGGGGCGACTGCATGCCGAGGCGGCCGAGCCCATTCCGCGCTGGCTCGTGGTGGGGCGGGACCGGGCCGTGGCGCAGATGCTGCGGGCCATCGCCCGCGGGCAGCGGGAAATGGTGATCACCGGACACGGCAAGTTGTTCGTCGTGCTCGAGCGCTTCTTCCCGTGGGTGTTGCGGGCGGCGGCGCGCCGAATGGCCGCGACGCGCGGCAGCTACCGGACCGAGCCGACGTCCGAGTGAGCCGCACTGCCCGGCTGTTCCAGCTGCTCGATGCGCTGCGCGCGCGGCGCCGACCGGTGGCCGCCGCCCGGCTGGCCGAGGCACTGTCGGTGTCGGTGCGTACGGTCTATCGCGATGTCCAGACACTCGTCGGTCTCGGCGCGCCGATCGACGGCGGTGCCGGCGTCGGTTATGTGTTGCGCACGGGGTTTTTCCTGCCGCCGCTGATGTTCGGGGAGGAGGAGCTCGAGGCCCTCGTGCTCGGCGCCCGCTGGGTGAGCGCGCAGGGCGATGTGCCGCTCGCGCGCGCCGCCGAATCGGCGCTCGGCAAAATCGCCACTGCCTCGCCGCGGGACCTGCGTGAGTCGCTCGCCGAGACTGGGCTGTGGGCGCCGGGCGCGGCGAGCGCCCCCACGGGGGCGGTTCCCCTGCGGGCATTGCGCGAGGCGATCCGCCGCGAGCACAAGCTGCGGATTCATTACACCGACGCGGCCGGCCAGGCGAGCGAGCGGCTGATCTGGCCGATCGCGCTCGCCTTCTTCGAGGGGACGCGAGTGCTGGCCGCGTGGTGCGAGTTGCGCGGGGACTTCCGTCACTTCCGCGCCGACCGGATCGCAGACCTGGAGAGCCTGGGGCAGCGCTATCCGCGCGCGCGGCGCGAACTGGTCGCTCGCTGGCGCGAACGGCTCCTCTGCCGGCCGCCGCCACCACCCGGCGGGCGCTGCTGACAGAAACTGTCACGCCGGCGCGGCAGGATGGCGCCTCGTTCGCCATCCACGAGAGAGTCCTCATGCGCCTGTATCATCACCCGCTGTCGTTCAATGCGCGGCGCGCCGTCGTGTGCGCCCTGCAGCTCGGCGTGACCGTCGAGCTCGTGCCCGTCGACCTCCCTGGCGGCGCGCAACGCGAGCCGGATTTCCTGCGCCTCAATCCCAACCACCGCGTTCCCGTACTCGAGGACGGGCCGTTCGTGCTGTGGGAGTCGCATGCCATCATGCAGTACCTGGCCGAGACGACCCCCGGCCAGAGGCTTTATCCGAGCGGGCTGCGTGAGCGCGCCGACGTCAATCGTTGGCTGTTCTGGTCTGCCTACCATCTCTCGCCGGCGGTCCGCGACCTCTACTGGGAGCGCGTGATCAAGGGCATGCTCGGGCGGGGCCCGGCCGACCCCCAAGTGATCGCGCGCGCCGAGGAGCAGGTCGGCGAGCTGTCCGGGGTGCTCGAGCGCCAGTTGCTCGAGCGCGAGTGGATCTGCGGGCCGGCGCTGACGCTGGCGGACCTGGCGCTCGCCGCGCCGTTCGGTGTGTGGGACGCGGCGCAATTGCCGATCGCACGTGGTTCGCAACTCGGCAAGTGGTTCGACCGGATGAGGGCGCTCGAAGCCTGGCGCCGCACCGAGGCGTCCTGATTCGGGTTGTCGCGCAGAGCGGCGCCGTTCCCGCCCACTCGGCTAGACGTGCAGCGTGGTCTCGTCGTACGGCGAGGCGAGGAAGGCGGGCTGCGCCTCGGCCCACTGCCAGAGCGCCTGCAGGCGCGGATAGCGTGCTCCCTCGGCAGTGCCGGGCAGTTTCTCCTGCGTGAATCGCCAGGTTACCGCCGCGGCAATGCTCGATGCGTTCAGCGCCGGCGGTTCGGCCCGCGCGGTGAGATCAGCCTCGAGCGCCGCATAGGCGCCATGCAGCTGTTCGGTCACCCGTCTCAGCCAGGGGGCGTGCTGCTTTTCGGGCGGTCGCAGATCGCGCTCGTAGACGATCTGCACGCTCTTCTCGCAGGCGGCGAGCGCGAGTCCCACGGCGCGCAGCGCCCTGGTGCGTTCCCCGGGTGCGGTGGGCAGCAGCGTGCGCGGCCGCGCCAGCATCTCGGCGTAGTCCAGGATCAGCGTCGAGTCCATCAGCACGGTGCCGTCGTCGCACACGAGCGTCGGGGCCTTTACCACCGGGTTGATCGCCCGGAATTGCTCGTAAGTGCGGAATACCGATATGCAGCGCTGCGTGAACGGCAGGCCGAGCGCGTGCAGCGACACGGCAACGCGCCGGACGTAGGGGGAGTCGAGCATGCCGATCAGCTGCATGGTCATCTCGGTGCGCGGCAACGCGCCGGCTGGGAATGGGAGTTGGTACGATACCATGGCACGGGCGGCCGCAGCGTGCGGCCGTCGCGCCCGCTCGGGCGCGGCATGACCGGAGGGAGCAGCATGCAGCAGATCACCATTCAGACGCGCGATGGACAGTGTCGCAGCTTCGTCTTCCGGCCGGACGGGACCGGTCCCTGGCCCGCGGTGCTGGTCTACATGGATGGGCTCGCGATCCGCCCGGCGATGCTCGAGATCGGCGAGCGTCTGGCCGTGAGCGGCTATTTCACGCTGCTGCCGGATCTGTTCTATCGCTCCGGGCCGTACGAGCCGATGGATCCGAAACGCGTATTCGCCGACCCCGAGCAGCGCAGGATCCTGATGGAAAAATTCATGGCGCCGGCCACCGCCGCGAACGTCATGGCCGACACCGCGGCATTCCTCGAGTTCATCGCTGCGCAGCCGGACGTCAAGCCCGGACCGGTCGGCACCACCGGCTACTGCATGGGCGGGTTGATGTCGCTGACGGCCGCCGGCACCTATCCGCAGCGCATCGCGGCGGCCGCGTCCTACCACGGCGGTCGACTCGCCACCGAGGCGCCCGACAGCCCGCACCGGCTGGCCGGCACGATGCGGGCGCGCATCTATGTGGCCGGTGCGACCGAGGACGCCTCGTTCCCACCGCAGATGAAGGCGCGACTCGAGGAGGCACTCACGCAGGCCGGCGTCACGCACCAGATCGAGACCTATCCGGCCCGCCACGGCTGGGTGTTCCGGGACACGCCGGTGTACGACGCGGCGGCCGCGGAGCGGCACTGGCAGACGTTGCTCGCGCTGTTCGCCTCAACCCTGCCGCGTTAGTCCGCTCCGGTCGCGCAGCGGCTTATTGGAGCGGGACGACGCGAAACCCGGCGATCTGGTTGTTGTGATCGAAGAACACGGCGAGCCCAATCGTCTGGCGTTTGAACATCGTGTGCACGATGACCATGGGCTGCCCCTTGTAGCTCATCGTGTCGCCACCGTCGGTCTTGGTGTAAGGGCCGAACTGCTTCTCGATGAACTGCCACAGGTCCTTCAGCTTCGCCGGAGTCGCGTGCTGGCGCATGCTGGCGTTGAAATGGGCTTCCGCCTGCGCGAACCGCCCCGCTGCCAGGTCCTGGACGAAGGCGGTGGCTTCGGCGCGGCTGCCCGCGGGCGCGGCGGCCTGCGCGACCGGGAGCGTGAGCGGCGCGAGCAGCGCGAGGGCACAACCGGCTCGCAGGCCGGTCAATCGTCGAATAAAGCGGATCATGCACTCTCCCCAGCCATACTGTTGGATCAAATCCGGCGCTGCCGGCGAAATCGCTGGTAGGCCTCGAGCACGGCCCGGTCGAGCTGCTCCGGGCGGGCGGTGAGGGCCGCCGCCCCGAGCGCGCGCAGCGCCCGCACGTTGCCTTCCAGGGTGCGATGGTACTCGGCGGCGGCCAGCGCGCGAAAGGGATCCAGCGCATCGTCCGCTACGGCGGCCGGCAGGGCGGCTATGCGGGGGTTTTCCGGGGCGCAGATGAGGGAGAAATGCTTTGGGCCGAGCAGCTTGACGGCCTCAGCCAGCTCCTCGATCGCTGCATCGAGCAGGTCCGTCAGCATCACCACGAGCATCCGTCTGGGGCTCGAGGCACGGATGTGTGCCGCGGCGAGCGCGGGATTGGCCTGTCCCGGGCGAACCGTGCAATCGGTGAGCGCCGCGCGGATCCGCGCCACGGCGGGCGCACCCCGGGCGGGCGCGAGCAGCGACACGGGTCGCTCGGCGAACAGCAGCAGCCCGATGGCGTCATCCAGCTCGACAGCCCGCTGCGCCAGGCGGGCCGCGACATTGACATAGAGTCCCAGCCGATCGATATCCCCGGCGGCGAGGGCGCCCGCGCGGCCGACGTCGACGGCCACCAGGATCTCCAGGTGCCGCTCCTCGGCGAGCTCGCGGCTGATGAGCCGGCCGCGCCGGGCGCTCGCTTTCCAGTCGATCACGCGCAGCGGATCGCCGTGCCGGTACTCGCGTAGCTGCAGGGCCTCCGTGCCGCCGCCGCCGGCTCCGGCCACGGCTCCTTCGCCGCGCGTCTGGCCGGCTGCGCGATCCGGGCGCGCGAGCAGGTCGGGAATCACGCTCGCCGTGTACGCAATATCCGCCCGGGTCGGCCACCAGGCCAGATGCAGCGGTCCGGACAGCCGCAGGCGCGGGGCGGGCCACACATGGCGCCCCAGGCGGCGCGGGCGCGCCCGCAGCGGCACGACGACCTCGCGGCCCCGAGGCAGGCGCAGGGCTGCGAGCGGCGTCTCCGCGGCGAACGGCTCGGGTGCCAGGAGAGCGGATTGCACGCGGATACTGGCCCGCTGGTCCTGGCGGAACACGAGCTGCACGCTGCGCTCCCGTCCCAGCGGCCAGCGATCGGGGCCGGACAGGTGTGCCTGCACGTGCCAGCGCCGTACGCTGGCCGCCTCGTACGCGAGGCCGGCGAACAGCAGTGCCGCCGGCAGGCACCACAGGCGCCCGATTGAGGCGTCCCACTGGCCGAGGATGCCGAGCATCCCGGTGAGCAGGATGATCAGCAGGGCGTTGCGCTGCAGGCTCATCGGCGAGTGCTGCGCTTCAGCGCGGCACCGGCACCCGCTCGAGCAGCGCGCCGACGAGCTTGCGGCTGTCCAGGCCTTCAAGCAGCGCCTCGGGCGTCAGCGACAGGCGGTGCGCAATGACCCAGGGCGCGACCCGCTTGACGTCATCCGGTGTGGCGAACTCGGCGCCGCGCAGACCGGCAGCGACGCGCGCGGCGCGCAACAGCGCCAGTGCCCCGCGCGTCGAAAGACCGAGCGCAATCTGCGCGTGCTCGCGGGAGGCCTGTGCGAGCGCCAGCACGTAATCGCGCAGCTCGGCGGCTACGTGGACCGCGTCGGCGCACGCGCGGGCCGCAGCGAGCGATTCCGCGCTCGCCGCCGGACCCTCCTCGCTCGCCGGGGCGGCCGCTGCCGCGTGAACAGTGCCATAGCGCTCCAGCACCGCACGCTCGTCGGGCATCGACGGATAGTGCATGTCGATGCGCATCATGAACCGGTCGAGCTGCGACTCCGGTAGCGGGAACGTGCCTTCGAATTCGTGCGGGTTCTGGGTGGCGATGACGAGGAATTCCGCCGGCAGGCGGTAGGTCTGGCGGTCGATGCTGACCTGACGCTCCTCCATCGCCTGCAGCAATGCAGACTGGGTCTTGGGGCCTGCCCGATTGATCTCGTCGATCAGCAGAACCTCGGCGAAGATCGGACCGGGATGCAGGGTGAATTTCCGCGTCGCCTCGTCGAACACGTGCACCCCTGTGATGTCTGCCGGCATCAGGTCCGCCGTGCCCTGGATGCGGCTGAACCGTCCGGCCAGCGCGCGCGCGAGACTTTTGCCGAGCAGCGTCTTGCCGAGACCGGGAGGGCCTTCGACCAGCACGTG
>JAKAZL010000021.1:0-25908 GCA_021815925.1 Pseudomonadota bacterium
CTTCTCAGCGCGCCCCGCGCGCGCCGCCTCGCCGGGACTGTCCTGGCCGCCCTGCTGCTCGGCTCCCTCGCCGCCTGCCGCGCGGCCGAGCATGCCTCGCCCCTGCCAGCGCCGCCGCCGGCGCTCGCGGCGCTGATCCGCACGGGGCGGGTCAAGCTGCTCAGCAGCTTCCCGTCGGACGTTGCCGGGCTGACCGGCTACATCGTGCGCTACCAGGGCACCACCCAGGTGGTGTACGGGACGCACGGCTACCTGTTCACCGGCGAGCTGATCTCCCCGCACAGCGTCAACCTGAACGCCGAGTACCGCGAGCGCTATGCGCCGGTCAATGCCTCGGCCGTGGTCGCGCGGCTCGAGCGCGCCGGGCACCTGATCGGCGAAGGCCCGGCGCGCGCGCCGCTGATGTACGCCATCATCGATCCGAACTGCAGCTTCTGCTATCGCTTCTATCACATGGCCGAGCCGCTGATCGGCGCCGGCCGGCTGCAGGTGCGCTGGGTGCTGGTGGGCTTCCTCGAGCAGACCAGCCAGGCCCGCGCGGCGGCCATCCTCGAGGCGGCGAACCCGGCCGAGGCGCTGCGCATCGATGAGGATCGCTTCGATGTCGCGCGCGAACTCGGCGGCATCGCCCCGGCCGCGCGCATCGCCCCGGCCACCCTGGTGGTGCTGAAGACCCATCTCGATGCCATGAGCGATGTGGGCGGCAACGGCACACCGACCCTGCTGTACCGCACCGCGGCCGGCCAGTGGAAAACCCACGTCGGCTTGCCCTCGCAGCGCTGGCTCGACGCCTACGCTCAGCCGACGGCCTCAGGCCACTGAGCGCTGCGCCGGATCGCCCCCGGCGAGCGGACGCCAGCGCCGCAGCAACAGCGCGTTGGAGACGACGCTCACCGATGACAGGGCCATCGCCGCACCGGCGATCATGGGATTGAGCAACCCGAGCGCGGCGGCCGGCAGACCGACCGCGTTGTAGAAGAACGCCCAGAACAGTCCCTGGCGAATCTTGCGATAGGTCGCGCGGCTGATCGAGATGGCATCGGCCACCAGGCGCGGATCGCCGCGCATCAACGTGATCGGGGCGCTCTCGAGCGCCGCGTCCGCCCCGGTGCTCATGGCCATGCCGACATCCGCCACCGCGAGTGCCGGTGCATCGTTGATCCCGTCCCCCACCATGCCGACGCACCGGCCGGCGGCCTGCAGCGCGCGCACCTGATCGGCCTTCTCGGCGGGGCGCACCTCGCTCAGGACGCGCTCGATGCCGAGTGCCGCGGCGACCGGCCGGGCCGCACCGGCATGATCGCCGGTGAGCAGCACGGTCTCGATGCCCAGGGCCCGCAACCGGCGCACTGCCGGCGCTGCGCTCGGCTTGAGCGGGTCGGCGCAGGCCAGCAGCCCCAGCCAGCGCGGCGCACCGGTCAGCTCCGCCACCCACATCAGCGTGCGCCCCTCGCCCTCGAGGCGCGCCGCGGCCGCCTCCCCGGTGCCGATCGGCACGCCGAGCTCGCGCATCAATGCGCGGTTGCCGACCGCCAGGCGCCGCTCGCCGAGCTGTGCGGTGAGCCCCAGGCCGGGGCGCGCCTGGAACGCCTGCAGCGCCGGCAGCGCGAGGTCCTCGGCACGGGCACGGGACAGCACGGCCCGCGCCAGCGGATGCTCGCTGCCGCTCTGCGCCGCCGCCGTCAGACTCAACAGCTCCCGCTCGCTCAGCCCCTCGGCCACCATCGCGACCACGGCCGGCCGCCCCTCGGTGAGCGTGCCGGTCTTGTCCATCACCACCGTGTCGAGCCGGTGCGCCAGCTCGAGCGCCTCGGCGTCGCGGATGAGAATCCCGGCGCGCGCCGCCGCTCCGGTGCCCACCATGATCGCGGTGGGCGTGGCGAGCCCGAGCGCGCACGGACAGGCGATGACGAGCACCGAAACGGCCGCGATGATGCCGGCGCCGAACTGCCCGGCGAGCAGCCACCAGCCGAGCCAGGCGAGCAGCGCCACGGCGAGCACCGCGGGCACGAACACCGCGGCCACCCGGTCGACCAGCCGCTGCACCGGCGGCTTGTCCGCCTGGGCGCCCTCCACGAGCGCGATGATGCGCGCCAGCATGGAGTGCTCGGCGGTCGCGCGGGTCTCGATGTGCAGCAGGCCGCTACCGTTGATGGCCCCTGCGGTCACCGGCTCGCCCGGGGAGCGGCTAACCGGCAGACTCTCCCCGGTGAGCAGGCTCTCGTCGAGCTCGCTCGTGCCGCTGCGCACGAGGCCATCGACCGGCACCCGCTCCCCGGGGCGCACGACCACCACATCGCCGACGGCGACCGCCTCGAGCGGTATCTCGACCTCCCCGCCGTCGCGCAACACCCGGGCCCGCTCGGGGCGCAGCGCCATCAACTGGCGGATCGCGAGCGTGGTCGCCCGCTTGGCGCGCGTCTCGAGCCATTTACCGACGCTCACCAGCGCGATCACCACCGCGGCGGAGTCGAAATACAGCGGCGGGTGCACCCGCGTGAGCAGCAGCCAGAGGCTGTAGAAGTAGGCCGCCGAGGTGCCCAGCGCCACCAGCACGTCCATGTTGCCGACCCCGGAGCGCAGCGCCTTCCAGGCGCCGCGGTAAAAGCGCGCCCCGATCAGGAACTGCACCGGCGTGGCGAGCAGCAGTTGCACCCAGGGCGCGAGCGCGACGCCGGCCATGGGCAGCAGCAGCGGTGCGCTGAGCGCGGCGGCGGCGGCGAGCCGCAGCGTCTCGCTGCGCAGCCGCGCGGCCTGCTGCGCCTCCCGTTGCGCCTCGCGGGCCGCACCACCGGTGAGCTCGGCCTCGTAGCCGGCCCGCTGCACCGCGCCGATCAGGGCCGCCGGCGCCGGTGCGCCCACGACGCGCACGACCGCCCGCTCGGTGGCCAGATTGACCGTCGCCTCGAGCACCCCGGGCACCGCCCGCAGCGCCTTCTCCACGCGCAGCGCGCAGGTCGCGCAGGTCATCCCCGCGACGGCGAGCTCCTGGGTCCGCTCCGGCACCTCGTAGCCGGCCGCGCGCACCGCCGCGGCGAGCTCCGCGGCGCTTACCCGGGTGGCATCGAAGCGCACGTCGGCCCGTTCGGTCGCCAGGTTGACCGTGGCGTGCACGGTCGGCAGGCCGTTCAGGACACGCTCGACCCGCGCCACGCAGCTCGCACAGGTCATGCCCTCGATGGGCAGACTGAGGTGCTCGTCGCTCAAGTGCATCGCAGGGACGGCCACGCGCTTCTCCTCGCCAGTGATTTCCGGGACCTGAGGCGCTCGATCCTACCGCCTGGAGCCGGGTCCGGAGTCAAGCTCCGCCGCCGGGCGGCTCGGCGGCGGGGTGGGTTGACGTTTCTTTGACGCTGCTCTGCTGGAGTATTCGCACAAAATTTCCTCGGGGCGGCGACCATATGTCGGGGGAAAAAGTCCTGCGGCTGGGCTTGAGCGGTGTGATCGGCGCGGCGTTCCTGCCGGTGCGTGCGCAGGCGCGCGCGTTCTACAATTTCCAGACGCCCGTCACGCCGATCGCGCGCGACGTGCTGTTCATCCACGACCTGTTCCTGGTCATCATCGCGATCCTGTTCGCGGCCGGGATCGGCCTGCTGCTGTACACGGTATACGCGCACAGTCGCCGCCGGCACCGCACCGCGGCCACGTTCACCCAGCCGGTCGGGCGCAAGCAGTGGCTCTGGGCCAGCACGCCGTTCGTGGCGCTGCTGATCATCGATTACGTCGTGCTCGGCATTCCGGCGCTGCATTCGATCTGGGCGCTCGCCGACACCCGCGGTGCCGAGATGACCGTGCAGGTGACCGCGCACCAGTGGCACTGGCAATACCAGTATCCGGCCTACGGCATCGGCTTCAGCAGCGATCTGTCGACGCCGGCGCGACAGATCGATGACCGCGCCCCGAAAGACAAGCATTTCCTGCTCGAGGTCAACCACCCCCTGGTGCTGCCCACGCACGAGAAGGTCCTCCTGGTGCTCGCCTCGAGCGACGTGATTCACGCCTTCTGGGTGCCCGCCTTCGGCGTCAAGCAGGACGTGGTGCCCGGCTACTTGCGCCAGACCTGGGTCGAGATCGACAAGCCCGGCGTGTACCGCGGCCAGTGCGCCGAGCTGTGCGGCGTCGGGCATGCGTTCATGCCGATCGTCGTGCAGGCGGTGCCGCCGGCGCAGTTCCAACACTGGGTCGCCGCGGAGCGCGCGCGCGAGGCCGCCGTGCAGGCGACCGCGAGCGCCACCTACAGCGAAGCGCAGCTGATCCTGCGCGGCCGGCAGATCTTTCAGAGCAACTGCGCGGCCTGCCACCAGAGCAACGGCCTGGGACTGCCCGGGGCCTTCCCGCCGATCGCCGCGGGGCACCCCTTCGCCGCCAGCGCACCGATGCTCGCGGCGCTGCGCGCGCGCGGCTTCTACCGCCACGGCCTGATCGTCGAGGGGCCCGTGCCGAACCACATCCGCATCGTGCTGCACGGCATTCCCGGGACCCCGATGCCCTCGTTCGCCGCGCAGCTGTCGGCCGCCGATATCGCCGCGGTGATCACCTACGAGCGCAACGATTTCGGCAATCACACCGGCGATGTGATCGAACCGGCCACGGTCGCCGCCCTTAAGGACGGTCACTGAAGCGACGCATCGGGCCCCCGTATCGGAGCAGTCTCATGAGCGCAGCGAACCTCTCGAGCGAGCAGTCCCACGCGCAGCACCACGATGCCCCGCCGCGCGGCATCACCCGGTGGCTGTACGCCACCAATCACAAGGACATCGGCGTGATGTACCTGGTGTTCGGGGTGCTGATGTTCTTCGTCGGTGGGCTGCTCGCGGAGCTCATCCGCTCCGAGCTGCTGACGCCGACCATGCGCGTGCTCACGCCCGAGGCGTACAACCAGGTGATCACCATCCACGGGCTGGTGATGGTGTTCGCCGCGGTCATGCCGATCACCACCGGGTTCGCCAACTACCTGATCCCGCTCATGATCGGGGCGCCGGATATGGCGCTGCCGCGGCTGAACAACTGGGGGTTCTGGCTGCTGCCGGCCGCCGCGGTGCTGCTCGTGCTGCCCTGGGGGCTGAAGCTGATCGGCATCGGCACCGGCACGATCGACACCGGCTGGACGATGTACGCGCCGCTGTCGATCCAGGCGGGTCCGGGCGCGGACTTCGCATTCGTGGCAGTGCTGCTGCTCGGACTGTCCTCCACCATGGCCTCGATCAACATCCTCGTGACCGTCGCCCAGCAGCGCGCCCCGGGCATGAGCTGGCTGAGGCTGCCGGTGTTCGTGTGGAGCTGGGTGATCACCGCGCTACTGCTGATCGCGGTGTTCCCGGCGCTGATGGCCGGCTGCATCATGCAGATTACGGACCGGCACTTCGGCACGCATTTCTTCAGCGCCTCAGGCGGCGGTGACCCGGTGCTGTGGGAGCACATCTTCTGGTTCTTCGGGCACCCCGAGGTCTACATCCTGCTGCTGCCGACCGCAGGTCTCCTGCCGCACATCCTGGCCACCTTCGCGCGCAAGCCGCTCTACGGCTACAAGGCCCAGGTCTACTCCTTCTGCGCGATCGGCGTCATGTCGATCGTCGTGTGGGCGCACCACATGTTCACCTCCGGGATGCCGACGGACGTGAACATCTACTTCATGCTCTCGACCATGGCCATCTCCGTGCCGGTGGCGGTGCTGTTCTTCTGCTGGTTCGGCACCATCTGGCGCGGCTCGATGACCTTCGAGACGCCCATGCTGTTCGCGCTCGGCTACATCGTGCTGTTCGGCATCGGTGGGCTCACCGGGCTCGTGCTCTCGGATGCCGCGGCCGACCAGCAGTATCACAACACCTACTTCCTGGTCGCGCACTTCCACTATGCGCTGTTCGGCGGTCCGATCATGGGCATCTTCGCCGCACTCTATTACTACCTGCCGAAGATGACCGGCAGGATGTACTCCGAGATCCTCGGCCGGTGGCACTTCTGGCTGACCCTCGCCGCCTTCAACCTCGTGTTCATGCCGCAGTTCCTGCTCGGCATCGCCGGCATGCCGCGGCGCATTCCGGATTACGCGCTGCAGTTCGCGCCGCTGAACATGGTCTCGAGCATCGGCGCGTTCGCCCTGGGCGCGACGCAGCTGCTGTTTCTCTACAACATCCTGCGCACCGCATTCGGCACCTCGGGCGCCGTCGCGAGCGCGCGGGTGTGGGAGGGCTCGAGCGGCCTGGAGTTCACCCTTCCTTCCCCGCCGCCGTTTCACACGTTCGCAACGCCGCCGGCGATCGACTGAGGTACTGCCGTGAACGCCGTGACCGAACCGCACCGTCCGTACTACATTCCCAACCCCAGCCCCTATCCGGTCGTGCTCTCCGGGGCGCTGTTCCTGCTCGGGCTCGGCGCGGCCCTGCGGGTGAATGCGCTCACGGCGGGCTGGTGGGTGCTCGGCGCCGGAGCGCTGCTGGCCGTGTACGTGCTGTTTGCCTGGTTCGGCCGGGTGATCGGCGAGAGCCGCGCGGGCGTCTACGGCCTGCAGGAGGACCGGGCGTTCCGCTGGGGCATGCTCTGGTTCATCACCTCCGAGGTGGTCTTCTTTGCCAGCCTGTTCGGGGTGCTCTTCTACGAGCGCAACATCGCCGTGCCCTGGCTGGCCTCGTTCAACGCCCCCCACTCGGCATTGGCGCCGTTCTCGCCCTGGCCGCATTTCACCGCCCAGTGGCCAAACGGCGGTCCGGCCGGCCAGGGCTTCGAGGTGGTCAACCCCTGGGGGATCCCGGCGCTCAATACGCTCCTGCTGCTCTCCTCGGGCGTCACGGTGACCTGGGCGCACGCTGGATTGCGCGCCGGACGGCGCACTCAGCTGAAGGCCGGGCTCGCGCTCACCATCGCGCTCGGGGTCACCTTCCTAGGCTTCCAACTGCACGAGTTCTCGGAAGCGTACCGGGTGCTCGGCCTGACGCTGCACTCGGGCGTCTACGGTGCGACGTTCTTCATCCTCACCGGCTTTCACGGCCTGCACGTGACGATCGGGGCGATCATGCTCGCGGCGATGCTCGCGCGCACCTGGCGGGGTGACTTCACCCCCGAGAATCACTTCGCCTTCGAAGCGGTCACCTGGTACTGGCACTTCGTCGATGTGGTCTGGCTGATGCTGTTCGTGTTCGTCTACTGGCTGTAGCCGGACGGCCCTGCATCGGGCCGCGCACGCGCCTGTGACCATGAACCTGCTGCGCGCGATCGCACCCTGGGAGTGGTCACCGACCACCTTCGTCGCGACGGCATTCGCGCTCGCGGTCTACCTGCGCGGCTGGTACCGGCTGGGTGCGCGCGCCGGGGTGCTGCGGCCGATCGCGTACGTGTGCGGCGTGCTGCTGCCGTACGCGTTCATCGACACCCGGCTCGAGTACTACGCACTGCACCTGTTCTGGCTGCAACGCATCGAGCACCTGGTGCTGCACCACCTGGCGCCGTTTCTGATCGCGCTGTCCGCGCCCGGCGCGGCGCTCGAGCAGGGCTCGCCACGCTGGCTGCTGCGCCACCTGTGGCGGCCGCTGGCCGCGAACCGCGTGCTGCAAGCGCTGTACCGGGCGGTGCAGCAGCCCGTGGTGGCGAGCGTGCTGTTCGTCGGCCTGATCTACCTGTGGCTGCTGCCCGCGGTGCAGCTCGACACCATGCTGAGCCGCACCGACTACCAGATCATGAACGCCTCGATGCTCATCGACGGGCTGTTGTTCTGGTGGCTCATGGTCGGCCCGGAGGATCCGCGCCGCGCCGCGCACCTCGCACCGGTGACGCGCATGCTCATCCTGGTATTCATCACCGTCCCGCAGACCGCGCTCGGCGCGTACATCACCTTTCACCGCACCGTGCTGTATCCCTCGTTCGAGATCTGCGGGCGTCTCGCCGCCCTTTCGGGGCTCGCCGATCAGCAGCTCGGGGGTCTGAACATCTGGGTGCCGGCCGGCATGATGAGCGCGCTCGGCCTGGCGGTGGTGATTGCGCGCACGATGTCGGGGGCCGCACCGCTCAGCGTGAGTCGGCCATCCGCAGCATCCGCCGGTACAGGCGCCGCACCGAGCGCGACTGGCCCTGCAGCGCCGCTGCGCGCAGCGGCCGCTGCCGGAAGCGGTAGCGCGTAGGCCCCGCTCCGGGGCAGACCGCCCAGGTGCCGGTGTGCAACAGCGCCTGCAGCTGCGCGGCGAGTTCGTGCGCATCGAATCCGAGCTGACCGCTGGCGCGCAGCAGCTGCTGCAGCTCGGCCTCGGTGAAGGTCGAATCGAGGCACGCGGCGAGCTGCGCCAGCCGCTTGGCCGGACCGAGCTGCTCGAGCTGCAGCGCGGCGCGCTCGAGCTGCAGCGCGCGGCGCGCCGCCGCCGTGAGCGGCGTGTCCGCCGCGGCGCGCACGCCCAGCACTTCGTACAGGCCATCGCCGGCGAGTTCCGACCCGACGCCCTCGGCCCCGAGCGGCCGGGTGTCGAGCCCATCGCCTGCGGCACCCCAGGTCTCGGCGCTGATCGCAACGGTGACCTGCGGCGCGAGCCGCTGCAGCCGTCGCGCCAGCAGCGGCACGGTGCCAATCAGCTCACCGCTCGGATCGCAGCCGGCGCGCAGCCGCGGTGGCACGAAGACGGTGCCCGTGTGCACCCGGGCACGCGGGGCGAAGGCGCGCAGCTCGCTGCACAGGGCGAGCGCCGCCTGAACGGCGTGCAGGGCGGGCCGCTCGCACGGGCGCGGATAGCCGAAGTAGGCGATCAGCTCCAGATTGCCGCTCTCGCGGACCAGGCCGCCGCGGCGCGGTACGTGGTCCTCGGCGGCCGCAGCGAGATGCCGCGCCGGGCCGTAGAGCTGCTCCGGGTCGGTCTGTGGCGCGCAGCACAGCTCGAGCGAAAGCACCGTGAGCGCGTGGCGCTCGCCGGCGTGGCCGAGTGGCGCCGCCGCGCACTCGCGTACGCCCCAGGGCGAGACGCTCGGCCCGAGGCGCTCGACGGGGGTGAGCGCCGTGCGCCGCGTGCGGCCGGCGCGGATCGAGGCATACAGCTCCCGGGTCGTCTCGTCCGGCTCGACACCCAGTTCCTCGGCCAGCAGCGCACGCATCCGCCGGTAGTGCGCGAGGGCCGCGTTGCGTGACCCGCCGAGCGCGAGCAGTCGGATCACCTGCCGGTGCGCCTCCTCGTCCCAGGGATCGATGCGCAGTTGCCGGCGCGCGTAGCGCAGCGCACCGGCGAACTCCCCGCTCTGCTCATGGCAGGCGGCCAGATGGGCATAGAGCTCCGTGGCCCGGCGCGCGAAGCGCTCGCGCTTCAGCGCCAGCCAGCTGTCGAAATCCGGTGCATCGGCCACGGACAGCCCGGCGAGGAACGATCCGCGGTAGTGCGCCGCGGCCGACTGGTGGCACTGCCGGCACGCCGCCCGGTCGCGCAGCCCCTGGGGGCAGGCCACAGGCGTTGGCGCGGCGAAGGCACTGAGGTCGGTGTGGAAGGCGTCCCGGTTGAGCGCGACGGTCTCGCGGCTGGTCGTGAGCAGCGCTTCGGCGGCGGCATCGCCCCCGAGTGCCTCGCGCAGGCCGCTGAGCGCCTGGCGCAGACTCTGGCGCGCATGGTCCTCGTCGCGCTCGGGCCAGAGCAGTCCGGCCAGGGCCTGGCGGCTGTGGATTCGATCGGATTCCGCGGCCAGATACGCGAGCAGCGCCTGCATTTTGCCGTAACAGCCGCCCGCCGCACTGCGCCCGTCGCGCAGTACGTCAAAACCGCCGAGCAGCCGCAGGAAATAAGGGGCGGAAGGCATCGATGAGGCCGCGAGCACACCGGCAGCGTCCGGCTTGAGGGTATTCTTGAGCATGGCGGCGCGGCGGTCCAGCCGTGGTCTATGCGTATTCGGATCAAGCCGGAAACGGATTCATGAACCCGACCGCACCTCTGCGCGCAATGCACTGACGCTCGCCTCGACGAGTTCGCGCCCCGCTGGAGTCAGCTGCACCCAGGACGCCCGGCGATCCTCCTCGGCCGTGGCGATGGCCACCAGGCCGGCGCGCTTGAGCGCGGCGCACAGCCGGCTCACGCGCGACTGGCCGAGTCCGAGCCGTTCGCGCAGCTCACCCATCCGCACCGCGGCATCAGGCCGAGCCCCCAGCAACACCAGGATGGGCTCGGCGAAGCCCGGCAGGCGGTTGCCACCGCCGGTCCGCAGACACAGCAGTGCCCCCAGCAGGCGCTGCAACTCATCGGCGGAAGGGGTGGCCCGCCGTGACATAGGCATCAAACCTAGCAGCTCGCACGCTACGCCCGCGTGATTCCACGGCCAGTATAGGCCCGCGGGCGCGCGCCTGATACCCGCCCCCGCCGCACCGGGACCGGGCGCCGGTCCGCGCCAGCGGCCATTGTGCTTGCATGCGCGGCGCGGGCCGCTACCATGCCCCGGCCGCGCGGCACACCTGCCGCAGGAGCGCACGCCCGCGACCATGACCGACGAGACACCGCCCCCCGAGCCCCACACCCCCCCTTCCCCGCCATCGTCTCCCCGGGGCGAATCCACCTCCGTCTGGTGGGTCCGTCTGGTCTCGCGCATGCCGCTGGTGCTGCTGTACCGCCTGGCGGACCTGCTCGGCTGGCTGGCGTTTCGCGTCTTCCCTTACCGCGATGCCGTGGTCCGAGGGAACCTCGGGCGCGCCTTCCCCGAGTGGGACGAGGCGCGCATGCGTGCGGTGCGCCGACGCTATTACCAGGGCTTCGCCGACATGCTGGTCGAGGTGATCAAGTCGGCCACGCTGCCGGCTGCGGAAATCCGCCGCCGGGTGCGCATCGTCAACCTCGAGGCTCCCCGCTCGCACCTCGCCGAAGGCCGCTCGGTGCTGCTCGCGGCCGCCCACCAGTGCAACTGGGAGTGGATGCTGCTCGCGCTGTCACTCGAGCTCGACTACCCGCTCGATGCCGCCTACAAGCCCCTGGTCGACGTCTGGGCCGAGCGGGAGATGAAGAAGGTGCGCAGCCGCTTCGGCTGCCGGCTGATCCCGGCCAAGCAGCTGCTCTCGGACATCCTGCAGCGCGGGCCGGTCACGCGGGCCATCGCGATGGTGGCCGACCAGGAGCCGACCACGAGCGAGCGCAAGCACTGGACGCGCTTTCTCAACCGCGACACGGCCTTCTACATGGGCCCGGAGGAGATCTCGCGCGTCACCCGCCTGCCGGTCTTCTTCATCGCCATGCGCCGGGTGCGGCGCGGCTTTTACGAGATGGAGTTCCAGCCGCTGGCCTCGCCCGGCGAGCGGCTCGCGGCCGGGGAGCTCACCGAGCGCTACGTCCGCGCCGTCGAGCAGCAGATCCGCGCCGCGCCGGCGGACTGGCCCTGGTCGCACAAGCGCTGGAAGCTGAAGAAGTCCCTGTACGCGGGCCGCTAGGCCCGCCGCAGCTCCCGCGGCAGCCCGAAAGTCACCTTCTCCTCGCGGCCCGAGACCTCGAGCGTCACCTGCGCGCCCCACTGCTGCAGCTGCTCGAGCACGCCGCGCACCAGCACCTCCGGTGCCGAGGCGCCGGCGGTGAGTCCCACGCAGCGCTTGCCTTCGAACCACTCGCGCTTGAGGTCCTGGGGACCATCGACGAGATAACCGGGGATTCCGGCGCGCTCGGCCAGCTCGCGCAGCCGGTTGGAGTTGGAGCTGGCGCGCGAGCCGACCACGATGAGGATGTCGCAGTCGGTGAGCAGCTTCTTCACCGCGTCCTGGCGGTTCTGCGTGGCGTAGCAGATGTCTTCCTTGCGCGGGGTGGCGAGCTGCGTGAAGCGCCGCTTGAGCGTCCCGACGATCTCGGCCGTATCGTCGACCGAGAGCGTCGTCTGGGTCACGAAGGCGAGCTTGGCCGGATCGCTCACCTCGAGCCGTTCGGCCTCCTCGGCGCTGCCGACCAGGTACATCCGCCCGCCGCCGGAGGTATCGAAGCGCCCCATGGTGCCCTCGACCTCCGGGTGGCCGGCATGCCCGATGAGAATCACCTCGCGGCCGTCGCGGGCATAGCGCTGCACCTCCATGTGCACCTTGGTCACCAGCGGACAGGTGGCGTCGAAGACTTTCAGGCCGCGCTCGCGCGCCTCGTTCTCCACGGCGTGGGACACACCGTGCGCCGAGAAGATCACCGTCGCCCCGGAGGGCACCTCGCGCAGCTCCTCGACGAACACCGCACCGCGCTCGCGCAGCCGCTCGACCACGTGCCGGTTGTGCACGACCTCGTGCCGGACGTAGATCGGCGCACCGAACAGATCGATGGCCCGCTCGACGATGTCGATCGCCCGATCGACGCCTGCGCAGAATCCGCGCGGATTGGCCAACATCACT
Organism: Pseudomonadota bacterium; assembly: GCA_021815925.1. Taxonomy (GTDB): domain Bacteria; phylum Pseudomonadota; class Gammaproteobacteria; order Steroidobacterales; family Steroidobacteraceae; genus 13-2-20CM-66-19. The sequence continues at coordinate 12,296 of JAKAZL010000021.1, forward strand.
TGCATCAGCTGTGCTCCTGTCCGGTGGTCGGCGCCCCGCCGCGGCGGCTGTCGCGCCACAGATCGATCAGCAGCAGCGCCGCGCCGATCGTGATCGATGAATCCGCGAGATTGAACGCGGGGAAATAATGGCCGTGCCAGTGGGCGCTGATGAAGTCCACCACGTAGCCCAGGCGCAGCCGGTCGATCAGGTTGCCGAGCGCCCCGCCGAGGATGAGCGCGAGCGCCGCGCAGAGCAATCCCTGGCGGCGGGCCTCGAGCCGGCCCAGGTAAGCGACGATGAGCAGCGCGACCCCGAGCGCCAGCGCCGCGAGCAGCCAGCGCTGCCAGCCGGACTGCCCGGCGAGAAAACTGAACGCCGCGCCGGTGTTGTAGGCGAGCGTCAGATCGAGCACCGGGAGGATGCGCGTGGCGAGGTGGAAGCTCAGGTGGCGCACCACCCAGGCCTTGCTCAGCTGATCGAGCGCGATGACCGCGAGCGACAGCAGCAGCCACAGGCGTCCGCTCGTTGCCCCGGAGCGCCCCGCCGGGGCACCGTGCGCGCTCGGTTCGTTCGTGCCGCTCATATGAAATGCCGTTCCTCGCCCGGTCCTTCGACGTTGATGACGCACCGGCCGCACAGCTGCGGATGGGCCGCGTTGGCGCCGACATCGGGCCGACGCTGCCAGCAGCGAACGCACTTGGTGTCCTGCGTCGGCTTGACGGTGAGCCACACCTGCGCAGACCCGGTGTTCACCGCCGGGGCCGCGCCCGGCGGAGGCTCTGCATCGAGGCGGTGGACGCGGGCCTGCGAGGTGATGAGGAAGAAGCGCAATTCCTCCCCGAGCGCCGCGAACCGCCCGTACTGCTCCGGCCCGCAGTATACGTCGACCTCGGCGTCGAGCGGCGCGCCGATCTGGCCGGCGTCACGGAGCTTCTCGAGCTCGCGCGTGACGTCGGCGCGCAGCGCGAGCAGCGCCGTCCAGTCGGTCGGCAGGGCGGCGATCCCGGGCAACTCGTGCCAGGTCGAGAGGAACACCGACTCCTCGCGGCCCCCGGGCAGGTGCTGCCAGATCTCCTCGGCGGTGAAGGAGAGGATCGGGGCCAGCCAGCGCACCATGCTCTCGGCGATGTGGTGCATCGCCGTCTGCGCCGAGCGGCGCGCGCGCGAGGCCGACGGCAGCGTGTACATGCGGTCCTTCAGCACGTCGAGATAGAACGCGCCGAGCTCGACGCTGCAGAAGTTGTGCACCTTCTGGTAGATCAGGTGAAACGCATAGCGGCGGTAGGCCTCGCGGATCTCCCCCTGCAGCGTCGCGGCGCGCGCCAGCACCCAGCGGTCGAGCTCGATCATCTCGGCCGGCGCGAGCGCGTCGCGCCCCGGATCGAATCCGTCGAGATTGCCGAGCAGGTAGCGCACGGTGTTGCGGATCCGGCGGTACGAGTCCGACATGCGCTTCAAGATCTCGTCCGATACGCTCATCTCGTTGGCGTAGTCGGTGGCCGACACCCACAGACGCAGCACGTCGGCCCCGAGGCTGTTCATGACCTTCTGCGGCGCCACCACATTGCCGAGGGACTTCGACTGCTTGCGACCCTGCTCATCCACCGTGAAACCGTGGGTGAGCACCCCGCGATACGGCGCGCGCTCGTAGAGCGCCTCGGACATCAGCAGCGAGCTGTGGAACCAGCCACGATGCTGGTCCGAGCCCTCCAGGTACAGATCGACGGGCGCGGCGATCTCGGGCCGCTCGTGGCCGACACACTCGAACGACAGTCCCGAGTCGGCCCAGACGTCCATCACGTCGGTGACCTTCTCGTACTCGCGCGCCTCGGCACCGAGCAGCTCGGCCGGATCGAGCGCGAACCAGGCCTCGATTCCCTCGCGCTCGACGCGCGCGGCGACCTGCTCGATCAGCTCGGCGGTGCGCGGGTGCAGCTCGCCGCTGCCGGAGCGAACGAACAGAGTAATCGGGACGCCCCAGAGCCGCTGGCGCGAGATGCACCAGTCGGGCCGCACCTCGATCATGCTGCTGATGCGCTGCTCGCCCCACTCGGGCGTCCAGGTGACCGTCTTGATGTCACGCAGCGCATGGGCGCGCAGCCCGTTCACGTCCATGCCGATGAACCACTGCGGCGTGGCGCGGAAGATGATCGGCGTCTTGTGCCGCCAACAGTGCGGGTAGCTGTGCGTGAGCGGCTGGTGCGCGAGCAGACGGCCGCGCTCGCGCAGCGCCTCGATCAGCACCGGGTTGGCCTCATCGACGCGCAAGCCCGCCACGAGCTCGGTGTCGGGCAGGAAGCGCCCGTCGCTGCCGACCGGATTGACGACCGCGAGGCCGTAGCGCCGCCCGACGATGAAATCCTCCTGGCCATGTCCGGGCGCGGTGTGCACCGCCCCGGTGCCGGCCTCGAGCGTGACGTGCTCGCCGAGTATCACCGGGACCTCTCGGCCCTGGAAGGGATGCTCGAGGGTGAGCCCCTCGAGCGCGCGGCCCTCGGCCTCGGCGAGCACCCGCTCACCGCTCGCGCCGTAGCGCGCCAGGCAGGCGCCGATCAGCTCCGCGGCCAGGATCAGCCGGCGCGGGCGGCCACCGATATCGGCCTCGAGCAGCGCGTAGCGGATGTCATCGCGCAGGGCGACGGCCTGGTTCGCCGGCAGCGTCCAGGGGGTGGTCGTCCAGATGACCAGGTCCACCGGTTGCGTCCCGAGCGCAGCGGCGGGCAGGCCGAAACGACGACCGAGCTCGGCCAGGTCGGCGACCGCAAAGGCGACGTCGATCGCCGGTGAGGTGCGCTCGGCGTATTCCACCTCGGCCTCGGCCAGCGCCGAGCGGCAGTCCAGACACCAGTGCACGGGCTTGACGCCCTTGTAGACGTGGCCGTTGCGGATGATGTGTCCGAGGGCCCGGATCTGCTGCGCTTCGTAGCGCGGCGCCATGGTGAGGTAGGGCCGGTCCCAGTCCCCGAGTACCCCGAGGCGCTTGAAGTCGCGGCGCTGCAGCTCGATCTGCTCGGCCGCGAAGGCGCGGCAGGCGGCACGAAATGCCGCCGCGTCGAGCTTGCCGCCGGCCCGGCCGTGCTTCTTCTCCACCTGCAGCTCGATCGGCAGCCCGTGGCAGTCCCAGCCCGGGATGTAGGGGGCATCGAAGCCCTCGAGCGTGCGGGCCTTGACGATGATGTCCTTGAGGATCTTGTTCACCGCATGCCCGATGTGGATCGCCCCGTTGGCGTAGGGCGGTCCGTCGTGCAGCACGAAGCGCGGCCGGCCCCGGGCGCGCTCGCGCAGCTTCGCGTAGATACCGCGTTCTTCCCAGGCGGCGACCATGGCCGGCTCGCGGGCCGCCAGGTCCGCCTTCATCGGGAAACGCGTGGCGGGCAGATTGATCGTGTGTTTGTAATCGGACATGAGCTTCGCGTCGCCGTCTCCCGGCCTGCGGCCGGATCAACCCTTGAGAATCGTTCGGGCCGCCTCGGCATCCCGGTGCATCTGGGCAACGAGCGCATCGAGATCCTCGAAGCGCGCCTCATCGCGCAGCTTGGCCACGAACTCCACCTCGATCCGCCGGCCATACAGGTCGGCGGAGAAATCAAACACGTGCACCTCGAGCAGCAGCTCTGTGCCGCCCACCGTCGGGCGCCGGCCGAGACTCGCCACCGCCGCCCGCGCACCGACGGCGATCCCGTGCACCCGCACCGCGAAGATGCCCTCGATGGGCGAGCGGCGCCGGCCGAGTCGCAGGTTCGCAGTCGGATACCCGAGGCGCCGGCCGAGCCGCTCGCCTGCGACGACCCGCCCGCTCATCGTGTACGGCCGACCGAGCAACCGGCCGGCACGCGCAAAATCACCGCTCGAGAGCGCCGCGCGCACCGCGCTGCTGCTGACGCGCTCGCCATCGAGCGTCACGGGGGCCACCACCTCGGTGTCGAATCCCAGCCGCCCGCCGGCCTCGCGCAAGGTCGCGGCACTCGCCTCGCCGTTGCGGCCGAATCGGAAATCGTGCCCGACCACGACCACCGGGGCACGCAGCTCGCGCGCCAGCAGCGTCGCGAACGCCTCGCCGGAGAGCGTACGCAGCGGCTCACCGAAGCGCAGCAGCCACAGCACCTCGATGCCGAGCCGCTCGAACACCTGCCAGCGCTCGCGGAACGTCGTCAGGCGCGCCGGACAGTCTCCGGCGGCGAGATACTCGCGCGGCATCGGCTCGAAGGTCAGCACCATCGGTGCGCGGGCGAGCCGCCGCCCGTGCCCCGAGAGGCACTTCAGCAGCGCCTGGTGGCCGAGGTGGATTCCGTCAAAGGTCCCGATGGTGACGACGCATCCCCGGCGACGGTCGGTCAAGCCATTGAATCCGCGAATCAGCTCCATCGGCCGCCCGAGCCGTCATTGCCACACAAAAGAGGTCAAGAATACAGCAATCGCGACTCCCGAGGCAGCCGCCCGGACGGGTGGCGGGCCTCGCCGCCCGAACGGGCCGTTGACAAGCCGCCGGCGGCTGAGCAGACTACTGGGCCCCGCGACGGGGTCTTCAGGTGATACGGAGCAGTTGTGGCCAACACGAAGTCCGCTGAGAAGGCGGCCCGCCAAGCCGAGAAGCATCGCGCCCGCAATGTGGCGCTGCGCTCGCGCATGCGCACCGCAGTGCGCAATGTAAATACCGCCATTGCCGGCGGTGACAAGAATACCGCGCAGGCCACTTACCAGGCTGCCGTGCCGGTGATCGATACCCTGGTCAACAAGCGCATCGTGCACCGCAACAAGGCGGCGCGGCACAAGAGCCATCTGGCGGCGCGCATCCGCGCAATGTCCTGAGCCACGGCGCGGCGTGGACGTCGGCGCCGAGCGGCGCGCGCGTCCCCCGCCCCCGACTTCCACAGGTTCCGCTGAAGCTTACGCCGGCTGCCCGGCGTCGTCCTCGTGCGCCGATTCCGCCTCGCGCGCGGCCGCGGCCTGTTCCTGCAAGAAGCCCATGATCGCCTCGCCGAGCTCGCGCGTGCCCTGACCGCTCGCCCCGGAGATGAGGAACCGGGGGCCGCGGTAACGCAGGCGGCGCACGATGTCGCGGGCCCGCCGCTCAGCGTCTGCGGGCGTGAGCAGATCACTCTTGTTGAGCACCAGCCAGCGCGGCTTCACCGCCAGTTCCGGACTGAATTTCTTCAGCTCCGCGACGATGGCGCGCGCATCGACGACCGGATCGGCCGCAGGATCCAGCGGCGCGATGTCCACCACGTGCAGCAGCAGGCGCGTGCGCTGCAGGTGCTTCAGGAAGCGGATCCCGAGGCCCGCCCCCTCGGCGGCACCCTCGATGAGGCCGGGGATGTCGGCCATGACGAAGCTGCGGTGCTCGCCGACGGAAACCACCCCGAGGTGCGGGTGCAGCGTGGTGAAGGGATAGTCGGCGACCTTCGGCCGTGCCGCTGACATGGCGCGGATGAGCGTGGATTTGCCGGCGTTCGGCTGGCCGAGCAGGCCGACGTCGGCCAGCACCTTGAGCTCCAGCTCGAGCGTCCGCTTCTCGCCGGGCAGCCCGGGCCCGAACTGGCGCGGCGTACGGTTGGTGCTCGATTTGAAGCGCTGGTTGCCCCAGCCGCCCTTGCCGCCACGCGCCACGGCGAGCACATCCCCCTCGCGCGCCAGATCGCCCAGCACCTCGCCGGTCTCAGCGTCGCGCACCACGGTGCCGATCGGCATCGGGATGTACAGATCCTCGCCGCTGCGGCCCGTGCAGTCGTTGCTCGAGCCCGGCTCGCCGTGCTGGGCGCGCCAGAGCCGCTCGATGCGATAGTCCACCAGGGTGTTGATGCCGGCGGCAGCCCGCAGATACACGCTGCCGCCGTGTCCGCCGTCGCCACCGTCCGGGCCGCCGAAGGGCACGAATTTCTCGCGGCGGAAGCTCGTGCTGCCCCGCCCGCCGTTGCCGGCCTGTACCCGGACCCGCGCCTCGTCAACGAATTTCATGGCTGTGGCCCAGACGAAAACCCCGGCGCGAAGGCCGGGGTGTTCAGAGGCTCGAGGCGGCGCGGCGCGCCGATCCTCAGGCCTGCGCCTGCGTTGCCGCGGGCATTACGCTCACGTACGTGCGCTGCGCGAGGCCCTTGCGCTGGAACAGCACGGTGCCGGCCACCTTGGCGAACAGGGTGTGGTCGGTACCGATGCCGACGTTGGCGCCGGCATGCATGTGCGTGCCGCGCTGGCGGACGAGGATGTTGCCCGCGAGCACGTGCTCGCCGCCGAAGCGCTTCACGCCCAGCCGTTTGGAATGGGAATCGCGGCCGTTCTTGGTACTGCCGCCTGCCTTTTTGTGTGCCATGTCTGCGGTCTTCCGATCGAATGGAGGCGCGTCAACCCGCGCTGATGCCCGTGACCTTCACCTCGGTGAAGGCCTGACGGTGCGTCTTCTGGCGCAGGTAGTGCGCGCGTCGCTTGAACTTCACCACCGAGACCTTGCGGCCCTTGCCGTGGCGCACCACGGTGGCGGTTACCTTGCCGCCCGCGAGCAGCGGCTTGCCGAGCTTGACCTCGGCACCCTCACCGACCAGCAGCACCTGGTCGAACTCGACCGTGGCGCCGGGCTCGGCATCCAGCTTCTCAATGCGCAGCACCCCGTCCTGGGACACGCGATACTGTTTTCCACCGGTGGCGATGACTGCGTACATAAGCTATTGAACCGGAACGAGGGCTGACGAAAGGGCGGGCATTCTACTGGGCGGCCCCGCGCCGGTCAAACCCCGGATGCATGCCTGAGTCTGCCGGGTCAGATGACCGCCGCTCGCGCCCGCGGGCCCGCATCATACCCGCGCCGCGCGACGTGCGCTTAGGCGTGCGACGCACGTCACGGTCGGATACGATGAGCGGCTGAATTGAAAGCCCCTACGCAATGATCATTGAAGAAATTCGAGCGCTGGTGGAGGCCGATCTGGCCGCGGTCGACGAAGTCATCCGCCAGCGCCTCAAGAGCGCCGTGCCGCTGGTCGATCAGGTTGCCGAGCACATCATCGCCGGCGGCGGCAAGCGGCTTCGGCCGCTGCTGGTGGTGCTGGCGGGGCGCGCCTGCGGGCACCAGCCGGCGCACATCGAGGCGGCGGCTTTCATCGAGTTCATCCACACCGCCACGCTGCTGCACGACGATGTCGTCGACGGCTCCTCGCTGCGCCGCGGGCGCTACACGGCGAACGAGGTCTTCGGCAACCAGGCGAGCGTGCTGGTCGGGGATTTCGTGTATTCGCGTGCCTTCCAGATGATGGCCGCGCTCACCTCGCAGCCGGTGATGGAAATCATGGCCGAGGCGACCAACGTGATCGCCGAGGGCGAGGTGATGCAGCTGATGAACGCGCACGACCCCCATACGAGCGAGCAGCGCTACCTGGAGGTCATCTACCGCAAGACCGCGAAGCTCTTCGAGGCCGGGGGCGAGGTCGCCGCTGTGCTCGCCGGCGGGCCGCGACCGCTGCGCCAGGCGCTCGCCGCCTACGGCCGCCACCTGGGCACGGCCTACCAGCTGGTCGACGACGTGCTCGATTACCGCTCCAATCCGGCCGAGCGGGGCAAGAACCTGGGCGATGATCTTGCCGAGGGCAAGCCGACGCTGCCGCTGATCCATGCGCTGCGCCGCGGCACGGAGTCTCAGCGTGCCATCATCCGCCATGCCATCGAGGAAGGCGGTGCCGACCTCGATCCGATCATCAGCGCGATCGAGTCGACCGGCGGTCTCGACTATGCCGCCCGATTGGCCCAGGACGCCGCCGACCAGGCGCTGGATTCGCTCAAGGCGCTGCCGGACACGCCCTACAAGCGAGGCCTCGCCGCGCTGGCGCACTTCGCGGTCGAGCACACCACTTAAAAGACCTCGGCAGCGGCTGCCGCCATTGAAGCGCGCGCGCCGCTTCAGTACACTGCGCCGCCCTGCTGCCGTGCACCGACCATGGCACGGACCGGGAAGACCATTGATTCGGGGTGTAGCTCAGCCTGGTAGAGCACTACGTTCGGGACGTAGGTGTCGCAGGTTCAAATCCTGTCACCCCGACCAGTCCAGACAGGGCTGCAGACTTCCACAGTGTTCTGGCCCCATGGATCAGAAGCGCCGCAGCCCAGCTCATGCGGCGGGGTCACGCCTGGCAAGCGATAGGTGGATCGGCTTTGTGCTGCACGATCCGCATACGGTGCCTCTATCGCGCGTCCAGATTCGTTCAACCCGTTGCCTCCGGCTGATCCGAAGTTCCTTCACCCGCCGGGTGCCTCGGCGACATTCATGGGTGCCTCCTCCTCGGCTGCCAACGCCTCGAGGTAACGTCGGTAGACGTACACCCGATCTCGAGCACGTCCCGTGGACTCCTTGATGATCCCGCGCGACTGCAGCTCGCGCAGCAACGAGTTGACCGTCGGCGTCGTGAGCCCCGTAGCCTCTCTCAGTGTCGCCACCGTGGCGACAGGCTTGGCCTGCAGCGCCTCCTGGATCAGGAGCAGCGAGCCAGCAATCCGGGGCGCCGCACGTAGCTGTATTCGATCTTCGCGGAACACCTGCGTTACACGTCGGCCGGTTTCGATCGCGACCTCTGCGCTGTGACGAATGGCCTCCGCAAAAAAGTCGATCCAGCGCTCGTAGTCTCCCTCCGCACGGACCGCGTTCAGCTCCGCGTAGTACTGCTGCCGGTGCTGCTTGAAATACAAGCTGGGATACAGCAGTGGTTTGTGCAAGACATTGTCGTGGCACAGCATGAGCGTGATCAGCAAGCGCCCGACACGGCCGTTACCGTCCAGAAATGGGTGAATGGTTTCGAACTGCACATGGGCGAGGGCGGCTTTCGCGACGGGAGTTGCCGGTTCGTGCAAATACCGCTCGAGATTCGTGAGACACGCATCCAGGTGAGTTGGCGGTGGCGGCACGAAGGCCGCATTGCCAGGCCGCGTACCTCCGATCCAGTTCTGGGAGCGGCGAAACTCGCCGGGCTGCTTCTGTGCGCCGCGGCCGTCGGCGAGCAGGATGCCGTGCATTTCGCGTAACAGCCGGGTCGAGAGTGGGAAGCCGCCGGCCATTCGCTCCAAGCCGTGGTTCATTGCGTCGACGTAGCGTGAGACCTCCCGTACGTCATCACCCGGTGCGCCGGGCATCGCCGCGACCTCGTGTGCCAGCAGTTCATCCAGCGTGGATTGGGTGCCTTCGATCTGGGAGGAGAGAACTGCCTCTTTGCGGACGAATGTATAGAGCAGCAAGTCCACATCCGGCATCGTCGCCGCGGCGCCGTCGAGTCGTCCGAGGGAGAGCATCGCTCGATCCAGCGCACGCTGAGACCCCGACATAAGGACCAGAGGCGGATCGGGAGGCAGCGCCGGGGGCACGAAGGCGCGGACGGTCTCGCCCAGGATGGTCGTCTCAATGTATGTTCCGAACGGATCCCGCTTCATCGCTTTGGTCCCAGGGCTAAACGGCTTTGCCGGCGGGCTCCGTTATTTAAACATGGTGTATTAAATTTAACTAGTGTTGCTGATATGGCAAGAGATTTAACTAGCGAGCATGTCTAGTTAAATATGTACGAAAAATTTTACTCTTCATGACCGTAAGCGCGGCCCAGCGCCCCCGGTCGGGTAGAGCCAGGACGACTACGATTTCAGCCTACCGACCGAAGCCGACGTGCCGCCGCCACGGAACGACCATCCCTTCCGTTGCGGACCGCCTGCCGGCCATACCCTTCCCGCTCAGCGTGCGACTGCAGCGCGTCGAGGAGACCCTTCTTATGCCCGCAAGCCAATTTGGCGGTACACATTGCGCGTCGGGCCAAGCCCTCGGCGGAAGACGGGCTGTCCACGGAAAGGTCTCGAAGTATTGAGCCCGACTCACCTTACGCGGAGCCGGACTCGAACCGCATGAACAGACCAATTCGCCTCACCCCGTCCAGGGAAGGCCACTGACGTGCGCGGAAGTCCGGTCTTACACGACCACCCCACAGTCGGGTTGGCAGCAGCATAGGGGCGTCCCGACGCCCCAAGGCCCGCCGCCTCGTTGATGCCTGGGCGTGTCAGATAGAGCTGCTGGGCGGAGCCACGACCCCAAGCTTAAAGCCGAAAGGCCGCAGCAGCTTTCCCAACGTCTCGGTCGTCTGCACGCCTTTGCCGGCCTCGATGTCGGCAAGGACCCGGGGGGAAACACCGCAGAGATGCGCATATTCCGCTTGCGACTTACGCACGATCAGCCTCATGGTCCGGATCAGCTCCGGAATCTCGGCATGCGCCTGGGGCACCAGCTCGGCCAGCTTATCTCGCAATGCTTCGATCTCATCACGCTTCAGATTGCGGTGCACGCGTCTCAAGGCCGCCCTCCTGAGGCTCGCAGTCCATGTGCGAGCCGGATGATGTCGTCCTGCCGGTGCGCGACGATGGCTTCGTCGACGCCACATTGCCGCATCACCTGCGGGAGTGTTTCGAACACCGCTGCAGTCTCGCAAAAAATCTGCATGAGCGGTTTGCGCGGCGAAGCAAGTCCAGCTTCCTCGAAGCGGATCTCAAGCAGGTCCAGCACGCGGCTCCACTCCCCTCCTCCCGGCGCTTCCCCTTCCCACCGAATCACTCGCGCGATCGCCCGCGCATCAAGAAACGCGGGGCCGAAATCGTAGATCGGCGCGAGCGCCATGGTTCCGTCGGTATCCTTGAGCACCGCGGCGTTCCGCCCGTGGTTATCGCGGTTGCCGAGCGCCAGATTGAAAAGATCCCGCCGCACGTATTCGGTAAGCTCCGTACGAAAATCGCTGACGCACCGGGCCAGCGCGATCAGCACCTGATCGTGCCGAAGCACTGTGAGCGCCGAGTCGAGGACTCCGCAGATCGAATACAGGCTTTCGACACCGAGCCGGATCTCCCTGCCATCAATCACACGACGATCAAAGCGGGGAATGAGCAGTGCGCCGTCGGTGAATTCGGGCAGAGGCGAGGTCACCCGAAGACCGAACCACGCCGCAATGCGCTGATAGGCGGCCTCGTGCCTCAGAATATCCGCCGCGCGCGGACCGGATTCGGACACTGGGAACTTCAGGAGCGCGTGCTTGCGAATCCCAAACGGTATTTCACCGCTGTCCGGATGCCAGCGGCCATGCTCGTCTTCGACCACCCAGAATTTTGGAGCGTCGCCCTGCGTGTCGGTTGCCCCGGCAACGGCTGCGCCGCACTCGACCGCGTAGTCGACGAAGGCATCACCGCGTTCGACCATCTCCTGCAATGCGAATCCAGAGTGACTCTCTGGCTGTCGCGGCCGCAGGGGGTGAACTCTGAGATTTCCTACGGGATTGGCAGCACCGCGCTCGAGCAGCTCCCAGGCTGAAATGGTGGTGGCAGCCGTGCGTTCGATTCGGCGCCGCGCAGCCCCCTGCGGCAATAAGTCGATGAGGAACGCCGGCCAATGCGGGAGCGTGCGAATCCCCAGATCCACGGGCGCACGCACCGTGAGCGCGCGATAGTCCTGGGCATCGAGGTGCTCGACCGCATAGTCGGTATCGTATTGAAGCCGGACCGATCCCCGCGGTGTCGAATCGGGGGTCGTCTGCAGAACGGCAGCGCATGTGTGCCAGACTCCGTCGAGGTGAATATCGATCTGCATAACTAGCAGTATACTGCTGTTTATGTTCGTATAGGCGCGTTATTTAGCACTATTATGCAGTTTACTTATAGAGACACGACTTGGCGTCTCCCCGCCCGGCTCAAGATTCCTGCTACGCCATTGATCGAGCTTCAGTCGTCCCAGAACGTGCCCGCCAGCTCAGGTGGCAGACGGAGCCGCCGCGACAGCCTTAAACGGCGCTCGCGAAGGAACTCCGATGGGCATGCACGCCACGACTAGATGCATGCAACCCACCGTTGAGACCACCCAAGAGTTGAGCCCTATGCACGCGCCAATCAAATCGCGATGCAACGTGCGGGCATTTGATCCGCTGGCATAGCGACAACATCCACACGCCTGAGCGTTCGCGGCAGCGGTGAGACTGGGCTGGAAAGCGGCTCGGGCTGAAGACTTGGTATCACCAGATACCGTGTCCGATGTCACCGCGGACTGCCGCGCCGAGAGTCCGTCGCTATTTTCGTACCGCTCCCCATCGCCGGCACCCCAAGGGCGCGGCCGGCGTCATCTCGTGTCGACAGCTTCACGCGCCAGTCGCGACAGGTCCGACTCCTGACCGCCACCAAAACGCAAGCACTCAGGACGATCGACGTCGAGAGAATGCGGCATAATCGGCCGCCGAAAGCTGCGGCCGCATAGACGTGGTTGGAGCACGGTCCTCGTAACGCTGAGTGGTTTGTCATGAGCATGTCATTGCGCGATCAGTTGCTGCAGGCTGGCTTGGTCAATGAAAAGCAGGCCAAGGAAACCGAGCGGCAGCTGCGGCAACAACAACGGGAGCGACAGCATCTGGCGAAGGAAAAGCGCGCGACGCCGTCCGACGCGGAACTCGCTTCGCAGCGCTCGCGGCTTGCCAAAACGACCCGCGATCAGGAGCTGAATCGCCAACAAAAGGAACAGGCGGACAAAAAAGCCCGCCTCGCGCAGATCGAGCAACTGATCCAACAGAGCTGCTTGCCGCGACCTCAGACTGATGAGCGATACAATTTTGTCGATGGCAAGAAGATACGCAGCATCCCCGCAGATCGCTTTGTGCGTGAGCGGCTGACCCGTGGCGAGATCGCGATCGTGCGCCGCAACGGAGGCTATGAGCTCGTACCAGCAGAAATTGCGGCTCGTATTCGCGAGCGCGATGAGCGCGCGGTGATCGGATGTGGCGTCGCCCACGACGCAGCTCCCTCTGATGACGTGCCAGACGACCTGCTGTGGTGAGATTCGTCGCATCGCACCCGCAGACGTTAAGCGGTAGTCCCTGGCCCTGTTAATCGGTTCAAGTCCTGTGACCCCGACCACTCCAGGGAAGGCTGCAGGCTTCCAGGGTGATCCGGTCCGGATCAGAAAGTGCCAGCTCCAGTGGACCGCCCGAGCCCTCGGCCCACACGCTCAGCTCGCCCGTCTGCTGCGCGATCAGCTGCTTCAGCTTCGACATCGGGTCCTCGCTCGGCATCGACCCGGATGCTCGGGACAGAAGGGCCCAAGGCTACGCGGTCGGCATTCCGATCAATCTCTGCCGTCTGCTCCCCGCGCCACGAGGGTGAACGCCCTTCCACAATCGTGAACACTGCGCCACGCGGGGCGCGAAAGGGTTCACGATCAGCCGGAACGCCATTCAAGTTCCCGCGGAATCGCCATTCACCATCGCGTGGAAATCGTGCTCACGACGGTGTGGAATGCGCACCTTCGCGACGCGCCTGCCGCATCGAGACGAAGTGACGACGAACCGCTGCACTCGCTAATGCGCAGCGTGACCGCTCCCGAGCGGAAAGCCGTGACAAATCCGTGCCACCGGGTACCGCTTCCACGCAACTGTTGTCGGGCTCACCCGGATCGCGGCACCTGCCGCACTGTCGATGTTTTCGAGCTTTCACTCACTTCGCACCGCTTGTCGTAACAGTCACTGACATTCAGCGACGCTAGTGCGATTCGCGGAATTGGTGCGCGTGCGGCGCACTCACCGGAAGCAGCTCTGCTCGCCCCTTCACCCTGATCTCAAGCGCTCCGCGGAAACTGCGGTAGATCCGATCAATGGCGC
>JAKAZL010000021.1:26008-33912 GCA_021815925.1 Pseudomonadota bacterium
CAGCGACGCTAGTGCGATTCGCGGAATTGGTGCGCGTGCGGCGCACTCACCGGAAGCAGCTCTGCTCGCCCCTTCACCCTGATCTCAAGCGCTCCGCGGAAACTGCGGTAGATCCGATCAATGGCGCTGACATTGACCACGATGCCACGATGAATCTGCCAGAAAATCTGCGGATCGAGCTTCTCCTTGAGCTGGCGCAGCGAGGATGTGAGCAAGAATGAGCCGCCTGCCGTAACCACGGTGGTGTACTTCTGGTCGGCCCGCAGGTATGAGATCTCGGTTACCGAGAGGACCCGCAGTTCCGCGCCCTGAGGCACGGTAAGCCACCTCAGGTACTTGGCTTTCGCGGGTGCGATTTCCCGCAGCAGCTCGGCGATGCGATTCAGGTCCGCGGGCGGGCTCGACAGCCGTGAACGCAGGCGGTCTACCGTAAGCTGCATGCGCTCAGGGGAGATGGGTTTCACGACATAGTCGAGCGCGCCTTGCTCGAAGGCGGTGACGGCGTAGCGGTCGAAAGCCGTGATGAACACCACATGCGCGCGACCGTTCAGGCGTTGCGCAACCTCGAGTCCGTTCAGACCGGGCATCTGGATGTCGAGAAAGAGCACTTGCGGTTGGAGACGATCCAGCGCCGCCAGCGCCGCGATACCGTCTCCGACCTCCGCCAGGACGTCGAGCTCGGGCCACAGCCGCGCGAGTACGTCCCGGATCTCCTGCCGGACGAGTGGCTCGTCCTCCGCAATCACGGCTCCGATCGCGGACACGCTCAAGCCAGCCCTCCGCCCGAGGACGGCGTGCCGTGCCCCACACTATCGCGAAGCCGTCCGATGAGGGATTCGATCCGCTCCCCGGCGCCCGCGTCGCCGCTCGCATATAGATCACGCGCGTCCGCGAGCTCGCGCAGCACCGCAGTGGGGTCGATCTGGACTTCGACAGCTGCGAGCCGGGAGGCGATCAGTTGCTGCTCGGCGCGCACGCGCTCCAGCTCCGTGGCTCGAATTCGACGCAGCAGTCGCTGCGCACTGCGGCGGTTCACGTACACCATCAGGGCGGTGCCCCAATAGGTGGCGACATCCATGAAGGCACTGAAGCTCGCAAGCGCGTCAGGCTCTTCAAAGTGGCCGCCAGAGACGACGAGCCACTGAATGATTACGTTGACGCTGGAGGCACACAGCAGTGCAATCACAAATGCCCGCCACGGCTGCATACCCCGCCGCACGGCCTCATCGCAGACCAGTGCCGCTATCAGCACCAGTGCGGCCATCACCGACTGACTCAACAGGCTCGCGACCAATGAGGGCTGATCAGGTCCATGCCACTGCTCCAGCCACGGGTATAGGGCAAAGAGCGCGCCCAGACTTTGCGTCACAAGAACCGCCCGCCAAGTCGCACGCAGCACACTCAGCACCTGCGTCATCGCGTCACCGCGCCGGCACGCAGATACTGACAATCATGCCCCGCGGCTCGGCGGCGCGAAGCGTCAGCTCCCCCTCCCTTCCGTACATCAAGAGGAGCCGCTGACGGATGTTTGCCAAGCCCGTGCCATGACCGTGCCGCACCTCGAGCCCCCGCCCTGAATCGGCGACCTGCAGGAGCAGCCGGCCGCGCTCGCAGCGCGCACTGACATGGACCAGCCCACCTTCCACTAGCGGGCTGACACCGTGCTTGATCGCGTTCTCGACGAGCGTGAGCAGCATCATGGAGGGAATCCTGCAGCGCCCGAGCTCTTCCCCTGCCGCGATTTGATAATTCAGGCGCGCGCCCATGCGTGCGCGGTAAATGGCGAGGTATGCATCCACCAGCTCCAGCTCCTGAGCCAGCGGCACCTCGTTGTCGCGCAGGCGCGGAACGGCCGCCTCGAAGTAGCGGATGAGATGATCCAGCATCGTCACGGTCGCGGCACGATCGTTGCGCGAGAGGACGCGAACGACGGAGAGCGTATTGAAGAGGAAGTGCGGCTCGATCTGGGCTCGCAGCAACTGAAGTTGCGCCTGCATTAATTCCCCATCCAGACTCGCGCGTTCGATCTGGGCACGCAGGAGCGCGTCCGCCGCCTCGCGACCCTGGCTGTGATAGGCGCACACGCCGACCGCCGCCCCGGGTGTGAGGAATCCATTGATCACAAAGCCCAGGCTCGGCCAATTCCATCCGAAATGCACGCCCCCGACCACTGCCAAGCACCACCACCACAGTGGGATCGTCAGTGCGGACAGCCAGATGAATCGGGCGAGGGCTGAGCGCGGCGCGAGATTTACGGCGGGCGGGATCAGTAGCGGGGCCGGAAGCATGGTGAGCGCCCCCGCCCATCCATCGGAGAAGAACCCGCGCACGAACGCGCCCCAATGACCCGACACGAGTTCCGGAAGCCTCCCCTCGGCGGTCCACCAGAGATTACACAACAGGCACATCGCCAGGACATAGCCCAGGCCGTTATAGAGCCCGCGCAGGCGCCCCCATTGGAGATGCGCGCGGATCGGCAGCGCAATGGCGGTGGCATTCATGGTGTCACATGAGTCAGCGCCCCGATAGTAACCAACCTACCCGCTGCAAGTCACGCCGCAAGCCGCTTCGCGCGTCCTGATATCGGGGGTTTCCTGCGAAAGCGCCTACCCGTGGACAGGCGCTCGCGCGGCCAAAGGCCGCATTCGCCCCGCAAAAACCGCGATTCGTCGGAAAGTGCACGCCGTGTCGCACCGCGGGGACCACCCTGCAAGCTCCTGTTCAGCCATCTGTCACCTGCCAGGGGGAAACACCATGAAGATCCTGATCAGATCGACGCTGCTCCTGTGTGCGCTCGCGACCTTCAGTTTCGAGAGCGGCCAGGCGCTCGCCGGATGCGGCCCGGCGACCCTGGGAGCCGGCTCGTTCAAGCCGATGGTCTACCACGAAGGCGATCGCAACTCCCAGCCGCGCGCGTGGTATGGCCCCTATGCCACCTTCGCAATAACGGGATTGTGGAAATTCACCTTCACGGCAGAGGGCGATGTGGGCACGGGAGCGCCCAGCAGGGCGCTGCCGCTTCCTGACGGGACGCCGGTCGATGCCGGTTACGTAACCTGGCACGATGATGGCACCGAGCTCATGAACTCGAGCCGCGCACCGGCCAGCGGCAGCTTCTGCATGGGCGTGTGGAAGCAGATTGGCTCGTCGAACTACAAGCTCAATCATTGGGCCCTCTCCTGGATTCCGGATTATCACCCGGGTGCGACCAACTCCTGGGCACAGATTCCGGGCGGAATCGACGAGACGTTCCACGCATTCGGACCCACGAACATCCAGGAGACGCTCACGCTCAGCAAGGATGGCAGCTCCTACCGTGGCACGTTTACCCTGACGCAATACGTGAACGACGGCAGCAGCACGCCGATCACCGATACGAACGGCGCGCCCGTGGCATTCGTGATCGTCGGCACCGTGAGCGCAACGCGCATCACCGTCGAGTGATCGCTAGGGCCGCCGCTGCGCTGAGCAGCGGCGGCTTTCGCGGCCCGAGTCATCTCTGCGCACAAGCGGACTGTCGGAGCGAATTCAGTCTCGACAGTAAATTTGCAGAAGGCTGCAAAGATTCGGCGGCACTGAAACTCCGCGCGGCTCTAGCGGAAGTGACCTGCCAGGGATTTCGGGGACCAGATGAATCTTGCCACGAGCCCGGCCATCGACAGGTCCAGACAACGATTGTGTCGCGCCGGCGGGCCGGTGCCTCATGATTCGACAACGGCCTCACAGATCCTCGCAATCACCCCGCCACCGTCGCGAGCCTGATCTTCATCGGCGGGGGCGAACTCGGTCACGGTGAGACCAACGACATCAGCTTGGCGAGAGATGCAGCCGAGCAAGGCGAGCGCCGCTTCGACCCCGAGTCCACCGTCGGGATAGGCCACGTAAGGGAAATCGCGTGGATCGAGCACATCCAAATCGAAATGGACATGGACTGGCCCGTCGATAGGCGTGTGCGGATCCAACACCTTCAGATTCAGTTCCCGTTGCAACGCCCAGTCGCCGTCGTCGCCAACCCGGATGCCGAAATAGTTGAAGCGAACCGGATCGACCGAGCCGCCCAGAAGGGACCGCATCGGCGCGGGCGCGCGGCCCAGGATCGCACTCACTGGCATGCCATGGAAGCTGCCGCTGGGAGACGTCGCAGGCGTATTTGCATCAAGATGCGCGTCGATCCAGATCACGTGAAGATCCGGATGCACGCCGTTGAGATAAGCGATGACCGCCACATCAACGGCGCAATCGCCACCGGCTGTCAGCACGCGCCTTGCGCCAGAACCCGCGAGAATGCCTTGTGCGCTCCCGAACTGCGCGAAGATCGCATCCCAGCGCCTGACACCGTAACCATCTGTGACAGCGTTGTCCGCGATCGGCACCCGGACCGGTGGCGCGTATCGGCCACAAACCGCTGCGGTCGCTGCAGCGCCGCGAGGAAGGTTCTCGCACCGCGCTGACCCTTGCCATTGCGGGTAGGCGAGGCAGAGATCGAACGGCTTGCGCATCGTTCACACACCCCATTTCGACCGATACATTTTTTTGATCATGCCACGGCTTCGGCGCCATGCATGTCCGCCGATGGGTCGTAGCTGCGCACTCCCCGTGCCCTCTGGAGCCCGTCCGCACAGGCAATTCGGGAGCCCGACCACTCACCTCATCCCGACCTTCCGATGCACTCTCTGAGTGGCTCGCTATCCCAAAGTGAGGCTGCTGTAGGGAATGCATCGGGGGCATGGAGACACTCAGCGACCCGTATCCCCGGGTCCGCCTCAACTGACCGTCCGCCCACCTCCACAGGCATCGGATCCGGGGCGAGAGGCTGCGGAATGGCTCCGCGATGCGCCGCGGGATCACCGCTCGCCGAAGGCTCACCTCGCCCGACAGCCCCGGAACATGGTCTGCGGCATTGTTTCATGGGCACGATTCCACGCCGGCATCCCGGCTCGGCAACGCGCCACAAGCCTCCCCAGATGCCGCGGCGCTCGCCAAGCGGGTGGCACGAGCACGCGGAGCGGCCTGGTCGTGCGCCGCACGACCGATGTCCAGTTACCCGAGCACCGGCGCTCCTCCACACTCCGCGGGCCGCTTGCGCCCGGTGCAATGCCGGAACGAGAACTCAGGCTCAGCGAAAGCGCCCGCCAAGCCGGAGCACTGTCCCGCACAAGATGATATACTGTGCCAGTCAGATTTCTTGGCGCACACCCTGCGCCCCCACCTCTACCGAACACCAGCTTCGCGGGCCCAAAAGACCGCGCCCACGGAGATCATGAAAGTCCCTAGAGAATTGCAACCGTTGATCGATGACGGCGTCATCGATGAAGTGGTCCGCTCACTCAAGAGCGGCAAGGAAGCAACCGTCTACGTCGTGCGCTCGGGCATGCACCTGCGCTGCGCGAAGGTCTACCGGGACATGGCGCAACGCAGCTTCCAGAAGCGCGCGATGTACCAGGAGGGACGCAAGGTCCGTGGCAGCCGCGAAAGCCGCGCCATGAATCGCAGCACGCGCTTCGGTCGCAAGGAGCAGGAGCGCGAGTGGAAGAACGCCGAAGTCGACGCACTGTATCGGCTCGTTGCGGCCGACGTGCGGGTGCCCAGACCCTTCGGCTATTTCAACGACGTGTTGATCATGGAGCTGGTCACGGACGCCTCGGGAGATCCCGCGCCGCGTCTCGGCGAGGTGGAACTGCAGCCGCAGGTCGCGCGGGAATATCACGACTTTCTCGTGCGGCAGATCGTGCGTATGCTGAGCCTGGGCCTGATTCACGGCGACCTCTCGGAATTCAACGTTCTGCTCGCCGAGGAAGGCCCGGTCATTATCGATCTGCCGCAGGTGGTCAACGCCTCGAGCAACAACGCCGCGTTCGCCATGCTCGAGCGGGACGTCAACAACATCAGAGCCACGCTCGGCCGCTTTGCGCCGGAGCTGCTCGAAACCGAGTTCGCCCGCGAGATGTGGGCACTCTATGAATCGGGCGAGCTGGGCCCGGACAGCCGCCTCACGGGCACAGTGCTCCGGGAGGAGTCGGTCGTCGACCCCGGCAACGTCATCCAGGTGATCGAGGACGCCCGGGAAGAAGCTATCCGCCGGCGCCTCGGCCGGGAAGAACGAGTCGAGTAAATTACATGACTGATGAGCAACGCCCGACCGGCTTCGGTGAGCTGGGACTGAGCGCACCGATCCTCCAGGCGCTGTCGGCCGTGGGCTATGAAACGCCCTCGCCGATCCAGGCGCAGACCATCCCACTGCTGCTGTCGGGCTCCGACCTGCTGGGCCAGGCGCAGACCGGCACCGGTAAGACCGCAGCCTTCGCGCTGCCGATCCTCGCGCAGATCGATCTGACGCAGACCAGCCCGCAGGCACTGGTCCTCGTGCCGACTCGTGAGCTCGCCATTCAGGTCGCGGAGGCCTTCCAGCGCTACGCGGCGCATTTGAAGGGCTTCCACGTGCTGCCGATTTACGGCGGCCAGAGCTATGTTCCGCAGCTCAAGGGTCTCAAGCGCGGCGCACACGTGATCGTGGGAACGCCCGGCCGGGTCATGGACCACATGGCGCGCGGCATGCTGAAGCTCGACACCGTGCGCTTCATCGTCCTCGACGAGGGTGATGAGATGCTGCAAATGGGTTTCGTCGATGCGATTGAATCGATATTGCAGCAGGCGCCGCCGCAGCGGCAGATCGCGCTGTTCTCGGCCACGTTGCCCCCGGCGATCCGCCGGCTCGCCCACACGCACATGCGCGAGCCGGCCCAGATCACGATCCAGAACAAGGCGAGCACGACGCCGAAGATTCGCCAGCGCTACTGGCTGGTCAGCGGCGTGCACAAGCTCGATGCGCTCACGCGCGTTCTCGAGGCGGAGCGCTTCGAGGCCATGCTGGTCTTCGTGCGCACCAAGCTCGAGACGACGGAGCTCGCCGAACGACTCGAGGCGCGCGGCTTCAATGTCGCCGCACTGCACGGCGACATCCCTCAGCAGCAGCGCGAGCGCACGATCGCCCGGTTGAAGGCGGGTCAGGTCGACATCGTCGTGGCCACGGACGTTGCCGCGCGGGGTCTGGACGTCGAGCGGATCTCGCACGTCGTCAACTATGACATTCCGTACGACTCGCAGACCTACGTCCACCGGATCGGGCGCACCGGCCGGGCCGGCCGAAATGGGGAGGCAATCCTGTTCGTCGCTCCGCGCGAGCGGAACATGCTGCGCATCATCGAGCGCGCGACGAGGCTACCGATCGAGCGGATGGAGCTGCCGAGCGTTGCCGACGTCAATGAGCAGCGCATCATGAAGTTCAAAGAGACCCTGGCCAACGCGGTGCGCAGCGGGGAAGGCAAGGTATTCCAGCCGCTGATCGAAGCGGTCGAGCGCGAGCAGAACCTGCCCGCCGTCGAGCTCGCCGCGGCGCTCGCCAGCCTGCTGCAGGGCCCTGCCCCATTCCTCTTGACCTCGAGCGCCGGCGCGGCGCCCCCGGAATCATCCCCGGAGTGGACCCACGGAGAGTCGGAGCGCGGAGCGGACCGCCCCACACAGGATGACCGGCCGGCTCCTTCGCCGAAGCCGCGCCACAAGGCCCCTAAGGGCATACGCTTCGATACCTACCGGATCGAAGTGGGTCACGCACACGGCATTCAGCCCGGAAACATCGTTGGCGCCATCGCGAACGAGGCCGGCATCGATGGCCGCAACATCGGCCACATCGACATCCGCGAGGATCATAGTTTCGTGGATCTTCCCGTGGGCATGCCGGACGACGTGTTCGACAATCTGCGCGCGGTGCGCGTGCGCGGAACGGAGTTACGCATCAGCCGTGTCGATTCGAAGCCGGAGCGTTCCGAACGTCGACCGCACGCCCATCGCTCTGCACATGGGCCGAAAGGCAAGGGAATAGCACCCCGGCACGCTCACCCGGCGAA
>JAKAZL010000095.1:0-4755 GCA_021815925.1 Pseudomonadota bacterium
GGCGACTCCGGCGCCCTGTCGCTCGGCGCCGATGAGGTCTGTGCCGCAATCAGGCGCGAGGCGGGTGCACGCGGGCTCGAGGTGCAGCTCGTGCGCAACGGCTCGCGTGGCGCCTACTGGCTCGAGCCGCTGGTGGAAGTGGCCAGCGCCGGCAAGCGCATCGCCTACGGACCGGTGGGCCCGGCGGACGTGCCGGGCCTGTTCGATGCGCACTGGCTTGAGGGCGGTGCTCACCGGCTGCAGCTCGGGGAGGCGGGCCGGCTCGCCTGGTTCGCCAATCAGCAGCGTCTGACTTTCGAGCGCGTCGGCCTCACCGATCCGCGCTGCATCGCGGACTACCTCGCCCACGGCGGTTACCAGGGGCTGCGCCGCGCGCTGTCGATGGAGCCGGCGGCCGTCGTCGAGCAGGTGCTGCGCTCCGGGCTGCGCGGCCGGGGCGGGGCGGCCTTTCCGACCGGCATCAAGTGGAAGACGGTACTCGAGCAGGCGGCCGGCCAGAAGTACGTGACCTGCAACGCCGACGAGGGCGACTCCGGGACGTTCTCCGACCGGATGCTCATGGAGGGTGATCCGCTCAGCCTGATCGAGGGCATGACCATCGCCGGTACCGCCGTCGGGGCGACTCAGGGCTATATCTATTTGCGCGCCGAGTATCCGCATGCCTGGCGCACGCTGACCCAGGCCATCGCGGCGGCGTACGCCGCCGATTACCTCGGCGCGGACGTCATGGGCAGTGGCCGGCGCTTTGACCTCGAGGTCCGCCTGGGCGCCGGAGCGTATGTGTGCGGCGAGGAAACCTCGATGCTCGAGAGCCTCGAGGGACGCCGCGGCGAGGTGCGCGTGCGTCCGCCGCTGCCGGCGATCAAAGGTTTGTTCGGCCGCCCTACGATCGTGAACAACGTGATCACGCTCGCCACGGTGCCGCTGATCCTGCGCGAAGGCGCGGAGTTCTACGCCGGGTTCGGCATGGGCAAGTCGCGCGGCACGCTGCCGCTGCAGCTCGCCGGCAACATCAAGCGCGGCGGGCTGGTCGAGCGCGCCTTCGGACTGACGCTGCGCGAGCTGCTCTATGATTACGGTGGCGGCTCGGCGAGCGGGCGCCCGATCCGCGCGGTGCAGATCGGCGGACCGCTCGGGGCATACGTGCCGGCCGCGCAGTTCGATACACCGGTCGATTACGAGGCGCTCGCCGCCGGTGGCGCCATGCTCGGTCACGGCGGCATCGTCGCCTTCGACGATACGGTCGACATGGTGCGCATGGCCCGCTACGCGATGGAGTTCTGCGCGATCGAGTCGTGCGGCAAGTGCACCCCGTGCCGGATCGGTTCGACCCGCGGCATGGAGCTGCTCGATCACATCATCCAGGGCCGCGATCCGCGCGCAAACCTGGAGCGGCTCGAGGACCTGTGCGAGCTGATGTTGCAGGGCTCGCTGTGCGGGCTCGGCGGCATGACCCCCTTCCCGGTGCGCAGCGCTGTGCAGCATTTCCGGGAAGATTTCGTTGGGCGCGGTCAGCATTGAAGGACGCGTGGGCGCGGCCGGTTGCGGCCGCCGACGGCGTCGGAGGCGTTGACGATGTTTGCACTCGATCACCACGATCACGGTACGGCGGCCCCCGTTGCAGGCGCGCCGGTCACCCTGCAGATCGACGGCCATGAGGTCACGGTGCCGACGGGCACCTCGGTCATGCGTGCCGCGGCGCTCGCCGGCATCGACGTGCCGAAGCTGTGCGCCACCGACACGCTGAAGGCGTTCGGATCGTGCCGGCTGTGCCTGGTGCAGATCGAGGGCCGCCGGGGCTATCCGGCCTCCTGCACCACCCTGGTGGAGGCCGGCATGAAGGTCACCACCCAGTCGCCGCAGCTGCACAAGCTGCGCCGCGGCGTTATCGACCTGTACGTGTCGGACCATCCGCTCGAGTGCGAAGGTTGTCCTGCCGAGGGGCACTGCGAACTGCAGTCGATGGCCGCCGCGGTCGGCGTGACGCACAGCTCCTATGCGCCGGGGGCGGTGCACCGGCCGCTCGAGGTCGACGGCAGCAACCCGTATTTCCAGTTCGATCC
Organism: Pseudomonadota bacterium; assembly: GCA_021815925.1. Taxonomy (GTDB): domain Bacteria; phylum Pseudomonadota; class Gammaproteobacteria; order Steroidobacterales; family Steroidobacteraceae; genus 13-2-20CM-66-19. The sequence continues at coordinate 2,064 of JAKAZL010000095.1, forward strand.
GCAGCTGTGCATCGTCTGCTCGCGCTGCGTGCGTGCCTGCGACGAGGTCCAGGGGACCTTCGCCCTCACCGTGCAGGGGCGTGGCTTCGCCTCGAAGATCGCCGCCAGCGAGGATCAGCCGTTTCTGGAATCCGAGTGCGTTTCGTGCGGCGCGTGCGTCGAGGCCTGTCCGACCGCGGCGCTCAGCGAGAAGGCCCTCACGCGCGGCGTGCCGCGCACGCGGGCGGTCACGACCACCTGCGCCTACTGCGGGGTCGGCTGCAGCTTCACCGCGGAGGTCGGTGGCACGGCCGAGGCGCCCGAGGTGCTGCGGATGGTGCCGAACCGCGACGGCGACGCCAATCACGGCCACGCGTGCGTCAAGGGCCGCTTCGCGTACGGCTATGCCACGCACTCGGACCGCCAGCTCAAGCCGATGATCCGCAAGAGCATCCGCGAGCCGTGGCGCGAAGTGTCCTGGGACGAGGCGATTGGCTATGCGGTCAGCGAGATCCGCCGTATCCAGGCGCAGTACGGGCGCGATTCGGTCGGGGGCATCACCTCCTCGCGCTGCACCAACGAGGAGACCTTCCTGGTGCAGAAACTGGTGCGCGCCGCCTTCGGCAACAACAACGTCGACACCTGCGCGCGCGTGTGCCACTCCCCGACCGGCTACGGCCTGAAGAGCACCATCGGGGAGTCGGCCGGGACGCAGGCGTTCACCTCGGTGCGCGAGGCGGACGTGATTCTGCTGATCGGCGCCAACCCGACCGACGGCCACCCGGTGTTCGGCTCGCAGATGAAGCAGCGGCTACGCGAGGGCGCCAAGCTGATCGTCATCGATCCGCGCGCCATCAGCCTGGTGCGCACCCCGCACGTCGCCGCCGCGTTCCATCTGCAACTGCAGCCGGGTACCAACGTCGCGATGCTCAACGCGCTCGCGCACGTGGTGGTGACCGAGGGCCTGACGCGCGAGGAGTACGTCGCCGAGCGCTGCGAGGCGCCGTCCTACCAGCGCTGGAAGGCGTTCGTCGCCGAGCCGCGCAACTCGCCGGAGGCGCTTGCCGCGGTCACCGGCGTGCCGGCCGAGCTGGTGCGCGCTGCGGCACGCCTGTACGCCACCGGCGGCAACGGGGCAATCTACTACGGTCTCGGGGTCACCGAGCACAGCCAGGGTTCCACGGCGGTGATGGCACTCGCCAATCTCGCGATGGCGACGGGCAACATCGGTCGCGAGGGTGTCGGTGTGAATCCGCTGCGCGGCCAGAACAACGTGCAGGGCTCGTGCGACATGGGCTCCTTCCCGCACGAATTCAGCGGCTACCGGCACGTGTCCGATCCGGCCACGCGCGCGCTGTTCGAGCAGTCCTGGGGCGTGCGGCTCGATGCCGAGCCGGGGCTGCGTATCCCGAACATGTTCGAGGCGGCCCTCGACGGCACGTTCCGCGCACTGTACGTGCAGGGTGAGGACATCGTGCAGTCCGACCCCGACACGAACCACGTCACCCGCGCCATGGAGGCGATGGAATGCGTGATCGTGCAGGACCTGTTCCTCAACGAGACAGCGCAGTTCGCGCACGTGTTCCTGCCGGGCTCCTCCTTCTTGGAGAAAGACGGCACGTTCACGAACGCCGAGCGGCGCATCTCGCGCGTGCGCCGGGTGATGCCGCCGCGCGCCGGCTACGCCGATTGGGAAGTCACGATGCTGCTGTCGAACGCGCTCGGCTACCCGATGAACTACCGTCATGCGTCCGAGATCATGGATGAGATCGCGCGCCTGACCCCGACCTTCACCGGCGTGTCCTACGAGAAGCTCGATCGCCTGGGCAGCATCCAGTGGCCGTGCAACGACGCGGCGCCCGAAGGAACCCCGACCATGCACGTCGGACAGTTCGTGCGCGGCAAGGGGCGCTTCTTCGTCACTGAGTACGTGGCGACGCCGGAGCGGGTCAACAGCCGCTTCCCGCTGATCCTGACCACTGGGCGGATCCTCTCGCAGTACAACGTCGGGGCGCAGACCCGGCGCACCGACAACGTGGTGTGGCATGCCGAGGATCTGCTCGAGATCCATCCGCACGATGCTGAGACGCGCGGCATCGCCGATGGGGACTGGGTGGGGCTCGCCAGCCGCTCCGGTGAGACGGTGCTGCGCGCCCGGGTGAGCGATCGCATCGCCCCCGGTGTCGTCTACACCACGTTCCACTTCCCGCAGACGCAGGCCAATATCGTCACCACGGAGAATTCCGACTGGGCCACGAACTGTCCGGAATACAAGGTGACCGCGGTGCAGGTCGTGCGCATCTCCCAGGCCGAGGCCTGGCGCACGCGCGCCGCTCAGGCCCGCTACGCCGGGCGCACGCGCGATCCGGCGCATGCCTGAGACGCGCCCCGCGCCGGCACCGCTCATAGCGCAGTTCGAGGTCGAGCGCTGGCGGCCGGGTGCGTCCGGACCGGCGCTCGAGCAGGTCGCCGAGGAGGTTCCGGTCGCCCTCGTGTACGAGGACGTGCCGCACGGGGTCATGCTGGCCACGCCGGCGGACCTCGAGGACTTCGCCGTGGGCTTCACCTTGAGCGAGGGCTTGGTCGAGCAGCCGGCGCAGATCCGCGGTGTCGAAGTGCGCACAGGAGCCGAGGCGGTCGAGGTGCGCGTCAGCGTCGCCTGGGAGCGCTTCACCGCGCTGCTCGAGCGGCGCCGCCACCTGACCGGACGGAC
>JAKAZL010000095.1:4855-7445 GCA_021815925.1 Pseudomonadota bacterium
CAACGTCTCGTCCAACGAAATGACACGGCATGACACAGATTTTCCCGGCGGGCGGGGTGTCACGCCAGGGTGACGGCACCCGCACGGCGTTGATATGCGGCTCGATGGCGTTCGACTCCATCATGCGGTTTGAAGGCCGCTTCCGCGATCACATCCTGCCCGAACAGATCCATATCCTGAACGTTTCTTTCCTCGTGCCGCAGCTGCGTCGTGAGTTCGGTGGCTGTGCGGGCAACATCGCCTACAACATGCGCCTGCTCGGCGATGTCGGCGCGCCCATGGCGACCGTCGGGCGCGACTTCGGTCCGTATCGGCAGTGGCTGCAGGACGCCGGCATCCCGCTCGATTACCTGCGCACGGTGGAGGACGAGCTGACCGCGCAGGCGTTCATCACCACGGACCTCGACGACAACCAGATCACGGCCTTCCACCCCGGGGCGATGCAACATGCGCATCTGAACCCGGTGAGTGCTGCGCGCGGGGCGGCCATCGGCGTCGTCGCGCCCGACGGGCGCACGGGGATGATCGAGCATGCCGCCCAGTTCGCCGCCGCCGGCATCCCGTTCCTGTTCGATCCCGGCCAGGGACTGCCGATGTTCAGCGGTGAGGAGCTCGCGCGCTTCATCGAGCAGGCGGCCTGGGTCGCGGTCAACGACTACGAGTGGCGACTGCTGCAGCAGAAGACTGGCTGGAGCGAAGCGCAGGTCCTCGAACGCATCGCAGCGCTGATCGTCACCCGCGGCGCGCAGGGCTCGAGCATCTTCACCCGCGAGGGCCGCATCGATATTCCCTCCGCCAAGGCGCGCGCGGTGGTCGATCCGACCGGCTGCGGTGATGCCTACCGGGCGGGCCTGCTGCACGGGCTGCTGCACGGGCTCGACTGGGAGACGACCGGTCGGGTCGCCTCGGTCATGGGCGCGATCAAGATCGAATCGCGCGGCACGCAGAACCATCAACTCGCGCGCCCGGCGATCGCCGACCGCATGCGCGAGAGCTTCGGCGCGGCAGCTGCCGCGGCCGTTTTCGGCGGGGCGCTCAGCGCCGCGCCGTCCCACACCCACGTGTCTACAGGAACGCACTGATGACCAACCGTTATCTGTTTACCTCCGAGTCCGTCTCCGAAGGCCATCCGGACAAGGTGTCCGACCAGATCTCGGACGCGGTTCTCGATGCGATTCTGGCGGCGGATCCTCGCGGCCGCGTGGCGTGCGAGACGTTGGTCAAGACCGGCGTGGTGATCGTGGCGGGCGAGGTTACGACCAGCGCCTGGGTGGATGTCGAGGCGCTGGTGCGCAAGACGGTGCTCGACATCGGCTACAACACCTCCGAGATGGGCTTCGACGGCGCGAGCTGCGGGGTGCTCAACATCATCGGCAAGCAGTCACCGGATATCGCCCAGGGCGTCGACCGCAAGGACGAGCGCTCCCAGGGGGCGGGGGATCAGGGCCTGATGTTCGGCTACGCCACGAACGAGACCGACGTGCTGATGCCGGCGGCCATCACGCTCGCCCATCGGCTCGTGAAGCGCCAGGCCGAGGTGCGCAAATCCGGCCGGCTGCCGTGGCTGCGTCCGGACGCGAAGAGCCAGGTCACCCTGCGCTACGAGGATGATCGGCCAGTCGGGCTCGAGGCGGTGGTGCTCTCGACCCAGCACAGTCCCGATGTGCCGACCGAGCAGCTGCGCGAGGCGGTGATGGAGGAGATCCTCAAGCCCGTGCTGCCGTCGGAGTGGGTCGACAAGAGCACTCAGTTTCACATCAATCCGACCGGCCGGTTCGTCATTGGCGGCCCGGTGGGCGACTGCGGACTCACCGGCCGCAAGATCATCGTCGATACCTACGGCGGCTTTGCCCGTCACGGCGGCGGCGCGTTCTCCGGCAAGGACCCCTCCAAGGTCGATCGTTCGGCCGCCTATGCGGCGCGCTACGTGGCCAAGAACATCGTCGCGGCGGGGCTCGCCGCGCGCTGCGAGGTGCAGGTGTCCTACGCCATCGGCGTCGCCGAGCCCACCTCGATCATGGTCGAGGCGTTCGGCACCAGCCGCCTCTCGCGCGAGCAGCTCACGCGCCTGGTGCGCAAGCACTTCGATCTGACGCCGTACGGTCTGCGCCAGATGCTCGATCTGACCCGGCCGATCTACCAGAAGACGGCCGCCTACGGGCACTTCGGCCGCACCGAGCCGGAGTTCACCTGGGAGCGGACCGACCGCGCCGAGGCGCTGGCCGCCGACGCCAAGGCCTCCAAAGTGGCCTGATCTGCAGCGTGGCGGACCGCGTCGCGGTCCGCCACGGCATCCATTCGCCGCCGCACGGTGCGGTGGCGCAGCGTCGCTCGAGGAGCGTTGCGACAGTCCGACGGGCCCTCGGCCCGCCGCCTGCCAGGCTCGAGCGGCGCAGTACTTCCCGATACGGCGCTCAATGAAATCATTGGAGCAATCACCCATGAACGCCACGCTGAAGCCGACCGCTGGGCCCACGGACTGCAAGGTCGCCGACCTGTCGCTCGCCGACTGGGGACGCAAGGAAATTCTCATTGCCGAGACGGAAATGCCGGGCCTGATGGCCATCCGCGAGGAATATGCCGCCGCGCA
>JAKAZL010000022.1 GCA_021815925.1 Pseudomonadota bacterium
GCGCGCGCACCCCCAGTGCCGGAAAAGGGGGCGCGTGAGCTGCGCAACGCGGCCCAGGCATTCAACAGCATGCAGGAGCGGCTACATCGGTATCTGGACAGTCGTACGTCGGTGCTCGCCGCCATGTCGCATGATCTGAAGACGCCGTTGACGCGGCTGCGGCTGCAGGTCGAGACCCTGATCGACGATCCCGCGCTGCGCACGCGACTCGGGCACGAGCTTGACGAGATGGAAGGCATGGTGCGCGGGGCGCTCGCGCTGTTCCGGGGACTCGATGAGCAGGAGAGCGTCGAGCCGATCGATGTCGATGCCTTAGCGGAGACCGTGCGGCGGGGATTCGTCGAGATGGGGCGTGAGGTGAGCGTCAGCGGGCATGCCGCGGCGCCGCTGGCGGGCCGGCCTCAGGCGCTCAAGCGCTGTCTGACCAATCTGGTCGCAAACGCAGTGAACTTCGGCGACCGCGCCCGGATCGAAGTCCATGACGGCGCGGCGCTGCGCATCGTGGTGAGCGATGCCGGCCCGGGAATCCCGCCGGATGCCCTCGAGCGGGTCTTCGAGCCGTTCTACCGGCTCGAGTCCTCGCGCAACCGGGACACCGGCGGTACCGGGCTTGGCCTGAGTATCGCGCGCGATGTCGCGCAGGCACACGGGGGAACGCTGAGTCTGCGCAACCGGCCGGAGGGCGGCCTCGAGGCCGAGCTGCGCTTCCCGCGACGCTGAGCCGCGCCGTACATTTGCTTACGGCGCGGGCGGGGGAGCGTCGCTAGACTTGGGACTGAGTTGCTCACCGGTGGAGGAAAATCCATGAAACGAAGTCTGATTGTCCTGGCGCTCACCGGCCTGACGGGCGTCGCATTGGCCCAGAGTCCGCCGCCCCCGCCGCGCCCCGCCTGGGGCGGTCCGGCCATGATGCGCCAGATGCAGAGGATGGAGCAGTGGCGTCTGCATCAGCTCACCGTGCTGCTCGATCTCAGTGCCGCGCAGCAACAGCAGGTCAAGGCGATACTCGACCAGCAGCACGCGGCGATGCGCGCGAGCATGAGCCAGGTCATGGAGGCGATGCGCGCGGCCCGCAAGGCGCATCTGGCGGCGCGCGAGGAAATGATGAATCGCATGGCCAAGGTCCTCAGCGCCGAGCAGATGGCCAAATTCAAGGTGCTCGCGCCGGCGCGCCCGCCGAGGTGGATGCACCACATGGGCCCGCGCGGCATGGGAATGGGCATGGGAATGGGCATGGGACCGCCTGGTACCCCCAATCCTTGAGCGGTGCGCCGCTGCCCCGCTGAGCGGGTTGGCCGCTCAGCGGGGCAGCGTGTGCAGGGCGTAGCGGCCGTCCTGAAGCCACAGGCAGCTGCCTTGCTCGTACCAGGCGCCGAGCACGATGCGCTGCACGGCCTGACCATCGATCTGTCCGTCGTGCACCGCTGGCCGATGCGTATGGCCGTGGATGATGCGCCGCACGCCTGTGGCGCGAAAGGCTGCTTGTACGGCTGCAGCATTGACGTCCATGATGCGCGGCGCCGTTCGTGCGGTGTGCGCGCGGCTGCCGGCGCGCGCCTCGTCCGCCAGCAGCTGACGCGTCGCTAGCGGCAGTGCCAGGAAGCGGCGCTGCCATGCCTCGTCACGCACGATGCTGCGCAGTTCCTGGTAGGCGTGATCGTCGGTGCACAGTGCATCGCCGTGGGTGAGCAGCACCGGCTCGCCCGCGAGGGTGGTCACCACTGGGTCGGGTAGCAGCCGGCAGCCGGTGCGCCGGCAGAATCCCTCGCCGAGCAGGAAGTCCCGGTTGCCGTGCAGCGCGAAGCATGCGACACCGCGTGCGCTGAGGGCGGCCAATGCATCGAGCACCGCCCCGTGCTCCGGGGAGTCATCCCCAACCCAGGATTCGAACAGATCCCCGAGGATGTACAGGGTGTCGGCGTGAGTTGCCTCGCCGCCGAGAAAATCCAGGAACTGCCGTTGTGCGGCATTGCCGGCCACATCGAGGTGGACGTCCGAGACGAACAGGCAGCGCTGCGGCTGCGCGGGAGCCGGTGCGGCCGGCTCGCCGGTCACGGGCGCGGCGGCGTGCCCTCGGGGCTCGCCGGCGGGGGCGTGGTCGGTGAGCCGCCCGAGGTGCCCGTGCCGGCCGGCGGTGCCGATCCGCTGTTCCCCGCCGCAGGCGCGCTGGGCGCGGTGCCCGCGGGTGGCGCGCCGGTCGAACCGCCCGCGGCGGGTGGGGTGGCCGGGGCAGCCGGGGCGGCTGGCGTGGACGGCGCGGAGCCGGACTGCGATGGGGTGATCAGGGAAATGCTCTCGATCACGACTGGCTTCAGCGGCGCCTCGGATTTGAACGGCCCGAACGCGCCGGTTGGCACCAGACCGATCTGCTCGACGACGTTCATGCCCTGGATCACCTTGCCGAAAACCGTGTAGCCCCAGCGGGTCGGCAGCGGGTCGAGTTCCGGATTGTCGACGAGGTTGATGTAAAACTGAGTATTGCCCGAATCAGGGTCTGTCCCGCGGGCCAGTCCGACCGCACGGAACTTGTTCTGCAGACCGTTGCCGGATTCGTTCACGACCGGCGGGCCGGTCGGCTTCAATGCATAGGGCGGCGTGGCCTCGTGCCCGCCACCCTGGATGATGAAATTGGCGACCACGCGGTGGATCAGCGTGTCGGTGTAGAAGCCCGTGCGCACGTAGCGCAGGAAGTTCGCCACCGTGAGTGGCGCACGGTCGGGCCGCAGTTCGATCACGAATGAACCCATGCTCGTGGTGACCTGCACCTCGGGATTGGGCTGGGTGGGTGCGGCGGATTGCGCCTGTGCCAGGGCTGGCGGCGCGCTGATCAGGCCAAGGCCGGCCGCCGCCAGTAGTGTCGCTGCGGCGCTGAAGACGATGCGCCGTGCGGCATTGCAGTTCCGATCGTACATGGATTCTCCCAGCGGCTCGCCCGAGCGCGCCATCTTAGCAGCGCCCGGCCAAACCCCGTACTATTGACGGCCATGGCAGAGATGGACCGTACAACCGGCCGGACGTTCACGCGCGGTGCGACCCGCTTCGCCCCGAGTCCGACGGGCGAGCTGCACCTCGGCAATGCGCGCACGGCGCTGTTCAACTACCTCCTGGCGCGCCGCGCCGGGGAGCGTTTCGTCCTGCGCGTCGAGGACACCGATGCCGGCCGCAGCCGCGCCGAGTACACCACGGGTCTGCTCGCCGACCTGGCCTGGCTCGGCCTTGAGTGGGACGCCGGTCCCGGTCGCGAGGATGAGCTCGGTCCGTATTTCCAGTCACAGCGCGGCGCCCTCTACGCGCAGCGCTTTGCCGAGCTCGAGCGCCAGGGGGTGGCGTATCCGTGCTTCTGCACGCCGCTCGAACTGGAGGCCGCCCGCCACGCGCAGCGCGCCTCGGGCCGGGCGCCACGCTACCCGGGAACCTGCCGGGAGCTGTCGGCTGGGGAGCGCGAGCGGCGGCGCACCGCCGGCGTTCCGGCCACGCTGCGCTTCCGGGTGCCGAGCGGCCGGCGCATCGAATTCACCGACCTGGTGCATGGTGCGCAGAGCTTTCTCTCGGATGATATCGGCGATTTCGTCATCCGCCGTGCCGACGGATCGGCCGCGTTCTTCTTCTCCAATGCGGTCGACGATGCCGCCATGGGCGTCAGCCAGCTGCTGCGCGGGGAGGATCATCTCACCAACACCCCCCGTCAGCTGCTCATCCTCGAGGCGCTCGGCCTGCCGGCGCCGTGCTACGGACACATCGCGCTGATCCTCGGGCCTGACGGGGCGCCACTGTCGAAGCGACACGGTGCGGCGAGCGTGCGCCAGTTCCGCGACCGCGGCTATCGTCCCGAGGCCCTGGTGAATTATCTGTTCCGGCTCGGACATTCCAGTCCCGAACACGACCTGCTGGGGATCGAGGCGCTCGCCGCGGCGTTCGATGTGCATCATCTCGGCCGTTCACCGGCGCACTTCGACGAGCAGCAGCTGCGCGTGTGGCAGAAGGCGGCCGTCCAGCGGCTCTCGGTGCACGAGACATGCACCTGGCTCGCCGCGCAGCTGCCCGCCGGCCTCGACCCGGCGGCGGCGCAGGCCTTCAGCGCCGCGGTGCTGCCCAACGTGGTGCTGCCGGAGGACGCACGTCCCTGGGCGCAGATCATCTTTGGGCCGCCGCCGATCCTGGATGCCGAAGGTGAGCAGATCGTTCGGGCGGCCGGTGGGGCGTTCTTCGCCGCCGCCGCGCGCGCCGCGACGATCAATGGCGCGGATCTGGCCGCGATCACGGCGGCGGCGCGTGCCGCGAGCGGCGCCAAGGGCGCGCAGCTGTATCGGCCGCTGCGCTTCGCGCTCACGGGACTTGGTCACGGGCCGGAGCTCGCGCCACTGCTGCAGGCGATACCGCCCGGGCAGATCGAGCAGCGGCTCGCCCGCTTTGCGCACGCACCCGAAGCGGGCGTCTCCCCCACGACATCGAAGCAATGAGCATGATTCGCATACACAACTCGCTCACCGGAGAGAAGCAGCCGCTCACGCCCATCGTGCCGGGCGAGGTGCGCATGTACGTGTGCGGCATGACGGTGTACGACTATCTGCACATCGGCCATGCACGCATGATGATCGTGTTCGATGCCGTCGCACGCTATTTGCGCCACAGCGGCTACCGGCTCACGTACGTGCGCAACATCACCGACATCGACGACAAGATCATCAAGCGTGCGGCCGAGAACGGCGAGACGATCGAGGCGCTCACTGAGCGGTTCATCCGGGCCATGCACGAGGACTGTGCCGCCCTCGGCATCGTGCGGCCGGATTTCGAGCCGCGCGCCACCCAGCACGTGCCGGGGATCATCGCCATGGTGAGTCGGCTGATCGAGCGCGGGTATGCCTACGTTGCGCCGAACGGCGATGTGATGTACGCCGTGGCCAAGTTCGACGGCTATGGACGACTCTCCGGGAAGCGCTTGGCCGACCTGCGCGCCGGGGCACGCGTGGAGGTGGACGAGGCCAAGCGCGACCCACTCGATTTCGTGCTTTGGAAGCACGCCAAGGCGCACGAGCCGGCATGGGACTCGCCGTGGGGGCGGGGCCGGCCGGGTTGGCACATCGAGTGCTCGGCGATGTCGGTGGAACTCCTCGGTCCGCACTTCGACATTCACGGTGGCGGCATGGACCTGAAGTTCCCGCACCACGAGAATGAGATTGCGCAGTCCTGCGCCGCGACCGGCGAGCGGTTCGCCGAGATCTGGATGCACAACGGGTTCGTCAACGTCGACAACGAGAAGATGTCGAAATCGCTCGGCAACTTCTTCACCGCCCGCGAGGTCCTGCCGACGTTGCGCCATCCGGAGGTGCTGCGCTATTTCGTGCTCTCGAGTCACTACCGCGGGCCGATCAACTACTCGCTCGAGCAGCTCGAGCAGGCTGACGCCGCACTGCAGCGACTCTATCTGGCATTGCGTGGACTGCCGCCGAGCGAGCCGGACGGTCTGGCGCAGGCGGCCCGCTTTCAGGCCGCCATGGATGATGATTTCAATACGCCGGAGGCGCTGGCGGTGCTGCAGATGCTGGCCCGCGACATCAATTTGGCGCGGGACGCCGGCAAGAGCGCGCGGGCGGCGGCGCTCGGTGCACGTCTGCGCGAGCTCGGGGGGGTTCTCGGGCTGCTCGGCACGCCGGCCGAGCACTGGTTGCGACTCGGCAAACCGGCGCGCGGTCCGGCCGCGGCTGAGGGCACGGTGAGTGTGCCGCCGGCCGGCGCGATGAGCGATGCGGACATCGAACAGCGCATCGCCGCGCGAGTCGCGGCGCGCAAGGCGAAGAACTTCGCCGAATCCGACCGGATCCGCGCCGAGCTGGTCGGCGCGGGCGTGGTGCTCGAAGATCGTCCCAACGGCACGACTGACTGGCGGCGGGCCTGACGAATTGACGCCTGCCCGCCGACGAGGCTTACGCGATGACGCTGAGCGCGGTGCTCGCAACGGCGCCCGTCGACGCGGCGCCCGTGCTGCCTGTGCTGCTCGTCCCGGAGGTTGCCTGCTGCAGCGCAGCCAGTAGTGCATTGACGCCGCCGCCATGCCCGTGTCCGTGATGCCGCGGCTGCGCGCCGCCGACTGCAGAGCTCATCATGGGGCTGTTGGTGGTGGCGAGCTGACTGCGCAGGGCGCTGAGGAATGTCCCGATGTTGGCCTGGAAGCTCTGCAGGGAGATGCCACCGGCGCCGCTGGTGTCGAGCGCATTGAGGAGTGAGCTGGCGTTGGCGCCAGAGCTGGCGCTCTGCTTGGCGCTCGTGAGCGTATTCATGAAATTGGCCAGCTCGCTCTGACTGATCGAGCCATTGCCGTTGGTGTCGATGCGGGCGAACAGTTGCGTCTCGAGCTGCGCGAGGTTGCCCGTGCTCGATGCGCTACTGGCAGACTGGCCGCAGGCGGCGCTCGGCCATGCGGTGCTGCCGCCCGATAGGGTGCTGATCATCTCCGTCTCCCCGGTCATGAGTCTGAGTCCGCCCGACCATGGCTGGCGGGGCGCAGTCGGCCGCACTATAGGCGGTCGCGGGGGACGAGGATTGTAAGGATCTGTGAGACTGTGACGCGCCGGCGGCGCGGTGGCCGTGCCTTGCCGCCCCCGGCAACGCGGGGCGGCAGAACCTTGCCTCAACGCGGCAGGCCGCTGCGGCGGTGGTAGGCCTCGAAGGTATTGTGCATCAGCATCGCCACCGTCATCGGCCCGACGCCGCCTGGCACCGGGGTGATCCATCCGGCGCGCTCGCGCGCCGATTCGAACTGCACGTCGCCGACCAGCCGCCCGTTGTCGAGCCGGTTCATGCCGACGTCGATGACCACCGCGCCCGGCTTGACCCACTCGCCGGGGACGAGCCCCGGTTTGCCCGCAGCCACGACCAGGATGTCGGCCTGACGCACATGCGCGGCGAGGTCGGCAGTGAAGCGGTGACAGACGGTTGTCGTGGCGCCCATCAGCAGCAGCTCGAGGGCCATGGGACGGCCGACGATATTGGAGGCTCCGACGATGACCGCGTTCTGGCCCTTCAGCGGCGCACCGATGTACTCGAGCAGCTTGATGACCCCGTAGGGCGTGCACGGCCGGATGAGCGGAATGCGCTGCATCAGCCGTCCGACGTTGTACGGGTGGAAGCCGTCGACATCCTTGGTCGGATCGATCCGCTCGATGATGGCCGTGGAGGGGATCTGGTCCGGCAGCGGCAGCTGCACCAGGATGCCGTCGATCTCCGGATCGTGGTTGAGTGCATCCACGAGGGCGAGCAGCTCGATTTCCGAGGTCGAATGGGGCAGGTCGTGGGCCACCGAGCGGATGCCGACTTCCTCGCAGGCCTTGCGCTTGTTGCGTACGTAGACGGCGGAAGCCGGATGATCGCCGACTTTGACCACGGCCAGCGCCGGACGTCGCCGACCGCGTGCGACCGTCGCATCAATGGCTGCGCGCACCTGTGCCTTGACCTCGCCCGCGAGCTTACGCCCGTCGATGACCTGTGCCGTCATGGACCGCCTGGACCTCACCACTTTCGGAGGACGCGCATTCTCGCATATTATCCCCGGGCCCAGCGGGACTTCAGGTCACGGCGGCAGCGGTCGGGGCATGGCGCAGTCTGGTAGCGCATCTGCTTTGGGAGCAGAGGGTCGGGAGTTCGAATCTCCCTGCCCCGACCAATCCTTACGCTCGATTACCTCGCGCCTTTCACCACTGCGCGTGGCGCGGGGTCGCTGGCCTGTATGAGCCCCTCGGGCCTCGGCATCTGGACGGACGGTTCGGGGCGCGGCCGAGAAATCCCGGTCGGCTCGGGGGAGGGGCGAAATCTCGAGACCGTCCACGGCGCCCCGGTGTCGCGGCGCTGATGCTCACCTGACCTGCTGTGCTCGTCCTGAGTGGTGGCGCGGGTTGAGCATCGACCCGCCGCGATGCCCCTCGGCAAAACGTCCATATCCCGCACGCTAAATCCTGCCCGCTTCCAGTGCCGGGCGCTGCCGCGCGATCGTGCCGCGGGTGTTTCAGGGACCGCACCCACTGCGCACCGCGGCGCGAACGTCCGAGTTTCCCTGGCGCGCCGGCATGCACGGTGCACGCCGGCGCAGCCGGGTCGCTGGAGGATTACTGGCAGGTGCCGTGCGCCGAGGGACAGGCCGGATAGTTCGGCTGGCGCGGGAACGCCGGGGTCCAGGGCGGAGCCGGGGGGATGACCACCGGATCGCGCTCGATCTTCTTCAGCAGCACCGTTACGGCGGTCTCGATCTGCGTGTCGCGGTTCTGCCGCGCCAGCAGCCCGGTATCGACGTGCACCGGGATCGACGGCACCACCCCGATGTTCTCAACCTGCCATTGCGAGTCGGTGCCGTACATGGCGATTTCCGAGACCACCTGCTGGCCGCCGTCGAGCAGCGTGAAGTTGCTGGCGTATCCGCGCACGCCGCCCCAGGTACGCGAGCCGATGGTCGGGCCCAGGTGATACTGCTGGAAGCGGTACGCGAAGATATCCCCGTCGGAGGCCGATCCGTGGTTGATGAGTGCGGCCATGTGGCCAATGTAGGCGTCCACGGGGCTCTGGTAGTGCACGCCGCGGCGATTGACCCAGGCCGCCACCATCTTCTTGGTGAGCTGGTTGAACAGGATGGTGTCGATGAAGCCGCCGAGGTTCCAGCGGTCGTCGATGATCAGTCCGGGCTTGTCGATCTGGCTGTAGAACTGCCGCACGAACTCATGCAGGCCCGTGGCCTCCATGTCGTTCAGGTACACATAGCCCACCTTGCCGCCTGACAGCTTGTCCACCTCGCGCCGGTTGTTGTTGATCCAGCTCAGCAGGTGCAGCTTGCCGCTGTTGACGACCGGCCTGACGAGGATCGTCCACGGCTTGCCGTCGGGCTTGGCCGCCAGGGTCAGGCTGATCGTCTGGCCCAGGGTGCCCTGCAGCAGCGCATAGGGGTTGGTCGGGGCGCGCAGCGGGGCGCCGTTGATCGCCAGCACGTAATCGCCCGGCTTGACCTTAAGACCCGGCTGCGCGAGCGGCGCGTAGTAGCCCGGGACCGTGTTGTCGCCGTGGAAGATGCGCTTGAGGTAATAGCGCCCGGCGGCGCTGTTCAGGGCGAATTCGGCGCCGAGCCCGGCGGTCGGCTGCGGCGGGCTACGCCAGCCGAGATCACCGCCAAAGATGTACATGTGGCTCTCGCCGAGCGAGCCGATCATGTTCGCCATCACGTAGTTCAGATCCTCGCGGTCCTGCACCAGTGGCAGCAGCGCCCGGTAATGCGCGCCGATCTCGGTCCACTTGCGCTGGATCAGCTCGGGATTGACGAAGTAGTCGCGGACGTTGCGCCAGGCCTCGTTGAAGATCTCGGTCCACTCGGCGCGCGGATCGACCTGCATCTGCATGTGCGTGGTGTTGAGCGTTTTGACCTTCGCCTGCGCAGCGAAGGTCGAGGGGCGCAGCACCCACTTGCCGCCGGCCTGGTAGAGCAGCGTGGAGCCATCGGCGGAGAGCGCGAAGCCCGAGCCGATGCCCGTCGCGAGCGTGAGTCCCTTGCGTCGGCTCAGGTCGTAGGCGCTCAGTGTCGGCGCCTCCCCGGGAATGGCGCCGCCGAGCACCGGAACAGGCGCGGTGGCGTAGTAGACCACGCCGTGGAATTCCGCGGTCTGGGTGATGTTGGCGGCCGGAACGGGCACCTGGACCGCGCGATCGATCAGTCCGGTGAAATCGATTTTGACGAGCCCGGGCTTGCTCGCGCTCTTGGCTTTCTTCTTGTTCTTCTTCTCGTCCGCGGGCTTGTCTGCCGATTTTTTCGACTGGTGCTTCCCGGCAGTGGGCAACTGGGTGCGGGGCGCGAACGGCGAGGGCGTATTGGCCTGCAGCGTCGTGACGTACAGGCCGTCCGGCACGACGCCCGAGGCGCCGAAGTTGTAGCTCGAGAGCACCGGGTTAACGAGTCGCGCGGACACGAAATACAGGTACTTCCCGTCGCGGGAGAACGCCGGTCGGCTGTCGCTGAAGTTGCCGTGACTGATCTGGTGCGACGTGCCGGTGTCGACGTTGAAGATGAACAGCGCCCGCAGGTGACTGGGCAGGTGCTTGGAGAAGGCGAGCCAGCGGCTGTCCGGCGAGAACGCCGCGTCCTGGAACGCCCCGATGATCATCTGCCGGTCCGTGCCGACCTGCTCGCGCTTGCCGTTGTGCACGTTTACCACCCACAGCCGCTGGCGCGAGTCGGCGTAGGCGAGCCAGTGGCTGTTCGGGCTCCACAGCAGCGGCGCGGTGTAGGTCACCTCGCCCTTGTCCGTCAGCGCGCGCGGCGTGCCCTCACCGTCCGCGGCGCGCACCATCACCTGGCTGTCCACGCCGCGGTCGCGGATATAGGCAATCCACTTGCCGTCGGGGGACCAGGAGGGAGCCTTGTCGTTGCTCGCAGCGCTTTGGCTGAGGTCCGTCGTGTGGCCGTACTCGACCGGCACGGTGAACAGCGCGCCCCGGGCGCTGAACACGGCCAGCTTGCCGTTCGGGGCGACGTCGGCGGCGCGGATCATCTTGGCCGCAGCGAATTCGTACGGCAGCGTGTGGGTGCCGTTCAGCGGCACGGTGACAGGCACCTGCCTCAGGCGGCCCGTCGCGTACGAATACACATACAGGCGCCCACCGTCCGATAGGGCGATGCCGGTATCGCCGGCGCTCGGCCAGTCGATGTCATACACGGCAAAGTGCGTCAGCTGCCGGTCGGCGCCGGTCTTGAGGTTCTTGGCCCACAGGTTGAGCACGCCGTCCGGGCCGCGGTCCGAGCCGAAGTACAGTGTGTTCCCCACCCACATCGGGAAAGTGTCCTCGCCCTTCCAGTGCGTGAGGCGGCTGCTTGCGCCGGTGGTCAGGTCGTACGTGAAGAGGTCGTTGGCCTGGCCGCCGAAATAGTGCTTGCGGTGGAACGGGCGCAGAATGCGCGAGAGCTTGTTGTAGGCGACGGAGCTGCCGTCCGCGTTGAACGAAAGCGGGCCCGTCCACGGCATTGGCAGGGCCGTCGGCAATCCGCCGCTGACGGGGACCTCGAAGGCACGCTCGATCTGCGGATTGAAGCTCGCGCGCCGCGAGAGAAAGACCACGTCCCGGCTGTCCGGGGTCCAGCCGATCACGATGTTGTCAGGCAGGGTGATCACCCTGCCGTTCATGGGCTGATTGATGGAACGCCAGGTCAGCTGTCGGACGGCGCCACCATCGATCGATACGACGTACACATCCGTGTTGCCCCGGTACCAGCCCGTGAAGGCGACCCATCGGCCGTCCGGCGAGACGACCGGGTGCGTGTCGCGGCCCGAATCGGTCGTCAGTCGTACCGCCACGCCGCCCTGGACCGGTACTTTCCAGACCGCCCCGCCGGCTTCGAACACCACGGTGTTACCGTGGATGCTGGGGTAGCGGATCAAGGCCTGCACCGGGCCCGGCGCGTCCTGCGCGGGCGTGGCGTGAGACAACAGGGCAAACGACAGCGCGGCGAGCGCCCCAGCGAGGGACTTGAACGTCATGGTGTGATCCTTGCTTGCGGGCGCACGTAGCGGGAACAGAGTCCGGTCCGTGGGTCCCGTCGGTTGGAATTGGTTGTCAATTGAGTAATTTTGCGCGCATGCCTCATGGGTGGCAAGAAGCGCAGTCGGGCGGGATGCTTCAATGCGCAGCGTGATCGTTCCCGTCCGGGGAGGGGTGCGGGCTGGCGTCCGTGTGCGGTCGCGCAGACGGGTCGCGAGGACCCGCCTGCGTTTGCGGCCGGTCAGTGCATCGCGAGCGCGTGGCGCGCCGGCTTGCCCGCCTGGCGGTCACGGATCCAGCGGTCGATGACGTGGTTGAGGACCGTGAGCGGCAGGGCGCCGTGCTCGAGGATCGCGGCATGGAAGTCCTTGATGTTGAACTTCGGGCCGAGCGCCTGCTCCGCCTTCTGGCGCAGCTTGAAGATGTCCATCTGGCCGATCATGTAGGACAGCGCCTGGCCAGGCCAGGCAATGTAGCGATCGACCTCGGTGTTGATGTTCTGGGTGCTGAGCGCCGTGTTCTCCTCGAAGTAGCGCACCGCCTGCGCGCGGGTCCAGCCCTCGGAGTGGATGCCGGTGTCGACCACCAGGCGCACCGCACGCCACATCTGCCAGTCGAGGTAGCCGAACTTCGAGTACGGATTGTTGTACAGGCCCATTTGGTCGCACAGCGACTCGGTGTACAGCGCCCAGCCTTCCCCGTAGGAGCTGTAGTAGTCGAAGCGGCGGAACTGCGGCAGTCCCTTCAGCTCCATCGCGATGGGAATCTGCAGCTGATGACCGGGGCGGCCCTCGTGGCAGACCAGCACCTGGATGTCGTATTTCGGCCGGCTCTGCGGCTTGTACAGGTTCACGGCCACGTAGCCGGCGACGCTCCCGTCGCCCGCCGGCGGCACCGAATAGGCCGGATAGGTGTCGGGCGCCAGAGAGGCGGGGATCGGGCGCACGCCGTACGGCACGCGCGGCAGGATCCAGATGGGGAAGTACTTCACCAGCAGCGGATTGACGCGCATGGCGGCGGCCCGATATGCCTCGAGCAGATCCGCCGGCTTCCTGTAGTAGAAGCGCGGATTGGTGCGTAGGTAGTGCACAAACTGCTTGTAGGTGCCCTTGAAGCCGATCTGATCGAACACCCGCTGCATCTGGGCGTGGATCTCGGCGACGCGCTGCAAGCCGATCTGGTGGATCGCGTGCGGCGTCAGATCCGTCGTCGTGTACTTGCGCACCATGTAGGCGTAGTACGCCTTGCCGTCGGGCAGCGCTTCGGCGGCGATGCTGGTGCGGCAGTGCGGCAGGTAGTCGGTGTCGAAATACTGCTGCAGCTTGCGGTAGGCCGGCGTGACCACCTGCGCGATGGCGGTCTTGGCCTGCGCGCGCAGCCGCGCCTGCTCGGCGGCCGGGATGATCGAGGGCATCTTCTTGAATGGCGCGTAGAACGGGCTGTCCGCCGGGTTGGCGACGATATTGGCGGCGATCTGATGCGGCACGCGCTGCATGACCACCTTGGGCTCGGTCATTCCGGCCTTGACGCCCTGCTTGAGCAGCTCGATGGTCTCATCCATGTAGGGCATGAGCGTGCGCAGCCGCTCGAGGTAATTGCGGTAATCAGCGGCGCTCTGGAAGCGCAGCGTATGCGTCAGGGTCCGAAGCGTCTGGATGCCCTCGAGCTCGTTCATCGGCATCAGATAATTCTTCAGGTCATAGCCCTGGACCCGGATCTGGTAGCGGTACTTGAACAGGTCGTAGCTGATCCGGTCTTCCCGGTCGAGCGCACTGCGCTCGATCGCCGCCAGACGCTCAAGCGCCTGCAGATCCTCCTGGTGCTCGCGCGCGAGGGACGCGAGGCTGACGTCGGCCCACTTCCCGTCGAACTGGTGAAAGCCGTCGGCGGAGGCCTCGAGCGGATGCTCGCGCATCTCCCGCTGCCACTCGA
This sequence comes from Pseudomonadota bacterium, assembly GCA_021815925.1. Classification (GTDB taxonomy): domain Bacteria; phylum Pseudomonadota; class Gammaproteobacteria; order Steroidobacterales; family Steroidobacteraceae; genus 13-2-20CM-66-19. Next base: position 13,438 of record JAKAZL010000022.1, read on the forward strand.
AGTGGAACAACTGGTGCAGCGCGATGCTCGAGGTATTGGCGCCTGCGGGAGCGGCCGCCGCGCCGGTCGGTGCGCCGAGCACCAGCAGGGCGCACACGGCAGTGGCTTGGAACGCGCGTAACATAGAGGCCCCCATTAGATTGCGGTTTTTTTCGAGTCTACCGGCTTCGTCTTGCGATGACACCATACCCTCCCGGGACGAGCGGCGGGCTCGATTCACCGCAGGTGCGCAACGGCCGGTCGAGGGCCGGCGCACTGATCCGCCACCCCGCGGCTTGGCCGCCGGAGCGCTGGCGGCAGGGTGGTGCCGCGCGCGTGGACGCACAGGTGCGTGGTAGTCTGCGCGCTCAGGATTGCTGGCGAGCAGCGAAGGGTTGACACATATGCGCAGGACACAATTGGCCTGGGTGGCTGCGGCCGCTCTATCGGTAGCCACGGTCGCACAGGGTGCCGGACGGGCCGCTGCAAACTCCGTCATTCCGAGCCAGGCGCTCGACTCGAGCGCACCGCCGACGACGGTGGCGGCGCTCGCGAACGATCGGCCGGTCGTGGCACGCCACGCCATGGTCGTGACGGCCCAGCATCTGGCGACGCGGGTCGGGCTGCAGATCCTGCGCCAGGGCGGCAACGCGATCGATGCGGCGGTCGCGGTCGGCTATGCACTCGCTGTGGTGCATCCGTGCTGCGGCAATATCGGCGGCGGCGGATTCATGATGATTCACCTGGCCGACGGGCATACCGTGTTTCTGGACTTCCGCGAGAAGGCGCCACTGAAGGCCACCCCGACGCTTTATCAGAACGCGGCCGGCCAGGTCGTGCCCGGGCTGAGCACGAAGAGCTACCTCGCCGTGGGCGTGCCGGGAACGGTACTGGGGCTCGACACGGCACTGCGCAAGTACGGCACCATGAGCCGCGCGCAGGTGATGGCGCCGGCCATTCGTCTGGCGCGCGAGGGCTACGTGCTCGAGCAGGGGGATGTGAACATCCTCGACACGCGGGTGAAGGATTTCGCCCGGCACAAGAACGTGGCGGCCATCTTCCTCAACCACGGCAAGCCGTACGTGGCCGGCGAGCGGTTGCGCCAGCCGCAGCTCGCGCGGACGCTGGAGCTGATCGCCCGTGAGGGCAGCCGCGCGTACTACCGCGGACCGATCGCCCAGGCGATCGTTGCCGCGAGCCGCGCGCACGGCGGCATCCTATCGATGCGGGACTTCGCTGATTACACCGTGCAGTGGGCCAAGCCCGTCGAGTGTCGCTATCACGGCTACACGATCATGTCCGACCCTCCGCCGAGCTCGGGCGGGGTGACCATTTGCGAGATCCTGCAGATCATCAAGCCGTATCCGCTCGCGAAGTGGGGCTACGGCTCGGTGCAGAGCCTGCATTACCTGATCGAGGCCGAGCGGCGCGCGTTTGCGGACCGCAACACGTATCTCGGCGATCCGGCCTTCGTGCACAATCCCATCGAGCAGCTGCTCTCGGCGGACCATGCGGCCAAGCTGCGTGCGAGCATCCGTGCGGATGCCGCCACTCCCTCGAGGCAGATCAAGGGCAGCCTCGGCTCCTACGAGGGCACGGACACCACCGATTACTCCATCGTGGACCGCCACGGCAACGCGGTGGGAGTGACCTACACGATCAATTACCTGTTCGGGTTGGGACAGATCGCCGGGGACACCGGCTTCTTCCTCAACAACGAGATGGACGACTTCACCTCTAAGCCCGGTGTGCCGAACTCGTTCGGGCTGGTGCAGGGCAAGGCCAATCAGATCGAGCCCGGCAAGCGGCCGCTGAGTTCGATGGCCCCGACCATCGTGCTGCGAGGCAAGCGCGTGTTCATGGTCACGGGCAGCCCCGGCGGCTCGACGATCATCTCGACGACGCTGGAGAGCTTCCTTAACGTGGTGGACTTCGGAATGAACGTGCAGCAGGCGGTGAATGCGCCGCGGGTGCACGAGCAGTGGTACCCGGATGTCGTGTTCGTGGAGCCGGGCTTGATCAGCCCGAGCGTGGAGCGCCGGTTGCAGGCGATGGGCTACCGCTTCAAGGTGGTCAAGTCCTGGGGTGCTGACGAGGCCATCGTCGTCAATCCGCGCACACACCTGCTCGAAGGTGCCAACGACCGGCGCCGACCGGCGGGGTTGGCCGCGGGCGATTGAGCGCAGCGGCGGGCCGGCCGCTCAGGCCGGCCTGCCGAGTTCCCCGGCGAGCACGGTGCGCAACTGCTCGAGATCGTGAATGCGCTGCGCCGCCTTGCGCAACGCCCCCATGTCAGCCTCATCGGCCGCGTAGAGGGCGCGGTATTGCAACCGTGCCACGCGCAGGGAGTGAATGGTGCTGTGCCAGCGGGCGGCAAGCGTCTGGCGGGCCGCGGCCGAGAGCGCCGCTCTCCAGCGGCTATGGGGGTCAGCGTTCATCGCAAGTGCTCCGATGTTCCCGCCTAGGTTGACAGGCCCGCGTGACAGTTCCGGGAACGCCTGGCCGCACGAATATTACAGTCAAGATCAAGACATAGTCCCCGCCGGGCCCCGCTCCGATACGGGATTGAATTAGGCAACTATTGCCACTACAATTGCAGCCTAGGCAGATATATGTACAGATATCTCTTCTGAGGGATTCGCGCGGAGGCCACCGTTGGCGAACATCTATGACGTCCTGAGCTACCAGCCGACGCAGAGCATCGGCTACCTGATGACCCGTGTGAAGGTCGAGATGCTTGCCGCGCTCGATCGCGAGCTCGCCGCCGATCCGCACCTGTCGTCACTCGGGGTGACCTCGGCGCAGTTCATCGTCATGGTGCGGCTGGTCGGCGGCGGCAATCGGAAGTCCGCCTCGGACCTGTGCAAGGAACTCTCGTACGATGCGGGCGCGATGACCCGGATGATCGACCGTTTGGAGAAGAAGGGATTGGTGCGCCGGATGCGCTGCGTGAAGGACCGCAGGTTGATCTACCTCGAGGCGACGGACGAGGGCCGGGCAGCCTACCCCCGGATGCTCGAGATCTCCGTGGCCGTTCAGAACCGCTTCCTGCAGGGTCTGGAGCGACCGGAGGCGGAGAAGTTGAAGGAATATCTGACCCGCATGCTGCAGCAGGCGGGCTGAGAAGGATGCCCCGTTTTCAGGGTTGAACATTGCCTAGGCATATATCGCCGCGGCAGCAAGACATGCTTCGGCGGCGATGGCCGGGAGACAGCAGATCATGACGAGTGCTCAAGCCCCTAAGAGTTCGTTCTGGAGCAACCCCAGGGCGCGCTGGCTGACGATGATTGCCGCGGTCGTCGTGCTCGGCGGCATCGGCTACGGCGTGTACTGGTTTACCTACGCCCGTTACGTGCAGTACACGGACGACGCGTACGTCAGCGGCAACGTGGTGGAGATCACGCCGCGCACCGCCGGCACGGTCATCACCATCAATGCCAACAACACCCAGTTCGTGAAGGCGGGCGATGTGTTGGTGCGCCTCGATCGGGCCAATGCCGAGGTCTCGTTGCAGAAAGCCGAGGCGAACCTGGCAAGCACCGTGCGCCGGGTGCGCAACCTGTTCGCGACCACTGACGAGCTGCGCGCCGAGGTGCGGGTGCAGCAGACCGCGCTGCGGCAGGCGCAAGCCGACTACGCGCGCCGTGCGCGTCTGGCCCGCACGGGCGCGGTTTCGGGCGAGGACGTGCAGCACGCGCTGGATGCCGTGCGCGCCGCGCAGGCGGCGCTCGCCGCCTCTGAGCAGCGCATGGCTGCTAATCGTGCCTGGGTCGATAACACGACCATCTCGACCAATCCGGCGGTACAGGCCGCGGCCGCCGCGGTGCACGCTGCGTACCTGACGTACGCGCGCACCGTCGTGCCAGCACCGGTCGCCGGCTTCGTGGCCAAGCGCGACGTACAGCTCGGAGAGCACGTCAACCCCGGCATGCCACTGATGTCCGTCGTGCCGCTGAACCAGGTCTGGGTCGACGCGAACTTCAAGGAATCGCAGCTCGCCGACATGCGCATCGGCCAGCCCGTGCGGCTGATTTCGGACCTCTATGGAAGCAACGTCGTGTTCCATGGGCATGTCGTCGGTTTCGGTGCCGGCACCGGCTCAGCGTTCTCGCTGCTACCGCCGCAGAACGCCACCGGTAACTGGATCAAGATCGTGCAGCGTGTGCCGGTGCGCGTCGCGCTCGATCCACGCGAGCTGGCACAGCATCCGCTGCAGATCGGCCTGTCGATGAGCGCCTACGTCGATGTACGCCACGACGGTTCGCCGCGCATGCCGGAGGTTGCCAGCACCGGTCCGGATGCCTCCACCGACGTGTTTGCATCGGTCGACGCCCGCGCCGATCGCACGATTGAGCGGATCATTGCCGCCAACGATCCGGGCGCGGTGCCGGTGCGTGCACCGGTGCGTGCGCCTGCCCATGCCACCGATGCGCGCCTGCTTCGTACGCCGGGCGCGGACACGCGGGCACGGTTGCAGCGCGTCGCGGTGGATCGGCTCGCGGACCGCGGCCCCGACCGGCCGATGCAGGCCGATCACTGGCTGTACTGAGGAGTCAGTAGGTCATGAGCGAGACCGACGCGACGTCCCCGCCGGCGCCGCGCCCGCGCCCGACCCCGGGGCCGGGCGCGCTACCGCCGCTCGAGGGCATGGCGGTCGTGCTGGGAACGATTGCCCTGTCGCTCGCCACGTTCATGAACGTGCTCGACACCTCGATCGCCAACGTGTCCATCCCGGCGATCGCCGGTGACCTGGGCGTCTCGCCCGATCAGGGCACCTGGGTAATCACCTCGTTCGCGGTCGCCAATGCCATCTCCATGCCGCTCACGGGCTGGCTGACGCGCAGGGTGGGACAGGTGCGTCTGTTCACGGCCTCGACCATCCTGTTCGTGATCTCCTCCATGCTCTGCGGCCTGGCGCCGACGTTCGGTCTGCTGGTGGCGTTCCGCGCGCTGCAGGGCTTGGTGGCCGGCCCGATGATCCCGCTGTCGCAGGCTCTGCTGCTGTCGAGCTTTCCCAAATCCAAGGCGGGTGCGGCGCTGGGGGTCTGGTCGATGACCACCCTGGTCGCGCCGGTGGTCGGTCCGGTGCTCGGCGGGTGGATCACCGACAACATCTCCTGGCCGTGGATCTTCTACATCAATGTGCCCGTGGGCGTCGTGGCCGCGCTGCTGACCTGGAGCATCTACCGTCGGCGTGAAACGCCCACCGTGAAGCTGCCGATCGACAAAGTGGGTCTGGGGCTGCTGGTCCTATGGGTGGGCGCTCTGCAGATCATGCTCGACAAGGGCAAGAATCTCGATTGGTTCAACTCCCCGTTCATCGTCACGCTGGCCATCGTCGCGGCGGTGTCCTTCATGGTGTTCCTGGTCTGGGAGCTCACCGACGCGCACCCGGTGGTGGATCTGGGCCTGTTCCGGCGGCGCAACTTCCTGGTCAGCTCCATCGCCATGTCGATCGGCTACGGCCTGTTCTTCGGCAACGTGGTGCTGCTGCCGCTGTGGCTGCAGCAGTACATGGGCTACACGGCGACCCTCGCGGGCCTGGTGCTCGCGCCGGTGGGTGTGCTTGCGATCCTGCTCACGCCGATCGTCGGCCGGCTGGTCGACCGGCTCGATCCGCGCTGGTTCGTCACGGTGTCCTTCCTCGTGTTCGCCCTCGTGATGTTCATGCGGGCGGATTTCAATACCCAGGCGGATGTCGAGGTATTGCTGACACCGACCCTGATCCAGGGCGCGGCGATGGCGACGTTCTTCATCCCGCTGCTGGCGCTCGCATTCTCGGGGCTCGAACCCGAACGGATCGCCTCGGCCTCCGGGCTGATCAACTTCACGCGCATCACCGCGGGCTCGTTCGCGACCTCGATTACGACGACGCTGTGGTGGCAGAGAGCGACGCTGCATCACGCGCAGCTCGCCGAGCGGCTCGCCTCCAATCCCCAGGCGACGCAGTTCATGGCGCAGGTGCAGGCCGCCGGACTGTCGCATCACCAGGGCGGGCTGCTGCTGAACCAGATGATCGATCAGCAGGCGTACATGCTCTCGGCCGACGACATCTTCTACGCCTCCGGCTACCTGTTCGTGGCCATGGTCGTACTGGTCTGGTTCGCCCGCCCGGTCAAGTCGGCGATGTCCGCCGAGGTGTCCGCCGGCGCACACTGAGCGGCGCTCAGCCGAGCGGCGGGGCGAGCGCGGCGGCGCGCAGGCCGGCCGCGAACTTGTTCTCCCGGGCCGGCACAAGCCGGCCATTGCGCCGCAGGGCCTCGACAAGAGGTGCGAGGGCCTGCGGCTCACCGCCCCGCAGTTCCACCTCCACGCGCAGCAGAGGCTCCGGCGGAGCCGGGGCGGCCCCGAGCAGGTGGGTCTCATCCAGGGCGATCTCCCCGATGGGCACCTCCCCAGCGGCCGCGTAGATGGCGAAGCGCTCCCGCCGGGTGCATGCCGTGAACAGGGATGCCAGCGGCTGCCGCTCGAGCACGCCGCGCAGCCACTGGCCTACCGCGCCCGGGGCGTGCTCGGGGGCATTCTGTCCGGCTACCAGCGCCTCGGTGACCTCCTGTCGGTCCGCGAGGTCCGTCCGGGCCGACCTGAGGCTCTTCAGCGTGGCCTCGGCATGCGAAGCCCCCTGGCGAAGCCTCAAGGCGTAGCCCGACCGGAAGACCCTCCAATCGGCCGTATCGAGGTAGGTATCGCGTAGGCGCTCACCGGCCAGCGCCTCGATCCGCAGTCCACAGACCGAAGGATTCGCCGCCAGCCAGGCCCGGACCAGTGCAAGGTCCGAAGAGGCCAGCTGCCACTCGATTTCCCGGGTGACCTGGGCAGGCAGCGCTGGTGGGGTGAGGGGCATGCCGAGGTGAACCTGCGGAGGGGGGGGCTCGAACCGAGATCCACATCCCGGATATGGGATGATAACGCTGCCGCCGCGGCACCATCGGGGGCCGCACCGGCAGCCCGCGAAGGAATTGACGCTGGCACACGCGGTTCCGTATCATTCGCGCCCCCGTGCGGCAGGTCTGGCTTGCGGGCGAGTGGGCGATGCAGTTTCGCGTGCCCGTAGCTCAGTTGGATAGAGCACCGGCCTTCTAAGCCGGTGGTCGCAGGTTCGAGTCCTGCCGGGCACGCCAGCCGCATCGGCGGCCGGCACAGCCGCGATGGGGGGGGATGGTTGCGACGACGGTGGACGTAGCTCAGCTGGTAGAGTCCCGGGTTGTGATCCCGGTTGTCGTGGGTTCGAGTCCCATCGTCCACCCCAAATTTGGCGGAAAGCGCTCAGAGCGATTTCCGCGACCGATAATGGGCCGTTAGCTCAGCTGGTAGAGCAGGAGACTCTTAATCTCTTGGTCGTAGGTTCGATCCCTACACGGCCCACCAATTTACCTTTAATATCAGTCGCTTGCGAGGACGCCGGGTTCGCAGGCTTCACTGTGTGCTTCATTATCATGCAGACTCCTTGCAGCGATTTGCTCACCGCTGCACGCAGTGCTCCGAGGCGCGTATCGCTTCAATCCGGCGCATCGTCTCGCCGCTCACGAAGGACGTTGCCTATCGTGCGCAGGTCCGAGTAAAGGGCCGGGCTGCTCGTCGGCGACATTCCCGAACCGAAAGGAAGCGGAGCCCTGGGCGGCCTCGATTGAGACCGCCATTCGCGAGGGCGGTCACTTCCCGCACGCCGCCGCCGAAGCGCACGAGCTTCGATGCGCTTGCCAGGGACTACATCGAGACGGTCCTGGCCGAGTTCGACGAGGTGCAGCGCGCCGCCCGTACGCTTCAGCTCACCTGGTGGTCGAAGCAGTTCGCCGGCAAGAGTGTCGCTGAGATCACCGCTGATGCGATCTCGAAAGCCCGGGACGCGTGCGCGACCGAAACCTTCACGCGCGGCAAGCCACGGAAGGACAAGGAGACGGGCGAGATCATCGCGCCCAAGGAATACCGGCGCAGCGGCGCGACCGTCAACCGCTACATCGCGACGCTCTTGCACCTGTTCTCCTTCGCGGTCAAAGAGCGCCGGCTGATTGACCGCAACCCGGTCGGCGACATCCGCCGCAAGAAGGAGGCGAGGGGCCGGACGCGGTTCCTGTCGGATGAGGAGCGGGCAGAGCTGCTGGATGCCTGCGCCAGTTCCGAGTGGCCGCCGCTTTACGCCCTGATTCTGCTCGCGATCACAACCGGTGCGCGTCGCGGCGAGCTCCTATCGCTCCGATGGGCCGATATGGACCTGAAGGTCGGCCGCGCGACGCTACGCGACACCAAGAACGGTGAGCAGCGGACGCTACCGCTTGCAGGCAAGGCGCTGGAAGCGCTGCGCCAGCTCAAACTTCAGAACTCGGCGCGTAGCGAGTACCTGTTTCCCTCACCGACTGTGGTCCTCGACCCCAAGACCGGCAAGCCGCAACTCGACTTGCCTTACGAGCATTTCGATGCGCACTGGTACGCCGCGCTCGAAACGGCGGGGATCAGAGACTTTCGCTTCCACGACTTGCGTCATACCACGGCTTCGATGCTCGCGGCGCAGGGCGCATCGCTGCTCGAGATCGCCGACGTGCTGGGACACAAGACGCTCGCCATGGTGAAGCGCTACTCGCATCTTGTCGTCGAGCATAAGGCACCGCCGTGCTGAGGAGTCGGCAGTTCCAGCGAGCGGCAAACTAAGCCGCGATCCCGCTGCTGCCAGGGAGGGGATTTCGAGCCGTTTTGGCGTCCGTTCTCAATTGTGGTACGATCGTTCTCAATATGAGAACAACGCCCGTCCGACCCGTTGAGCTGCTGTTTGGCGCATACCGCCGCCAGGTGCTCTCGCTGCTGCTGCTCAGGCCTGACGAAAGCTTCTACGTGCGTGAGATAGGGCGGTTGACCGGGGTGCCCGCGGGGCCGCTTCATCGCGAGCTCAAGGCGCTCAGCGTAGCCGGACTCCTGGTTCGCACAGCATCCGGGAATCAAGTCCGCTATCAGGCATCCCGCGATTGTGCGATCTACCAGGAGCTCGCAGGGATCTTCCGGAAGACAGCGGGGCTTGCGGATGTGCTGCGCGAGTCGCTTGGCCCCGTTGCCGATGTGGTCGCTCTCGCCTTCGTATTCGGATCGGTTGCGCAGGGCAAGGAAAAGCCGACGAGCGACATCGATTTGCTGGTCGTCGGCTCGGTGTCTTTTGAGAATGTCGTGGAAGCCTGTCATGTTGCGCGCGAACGCCTCGGCCGCGAGGTCAACCCGGTCATCATGTCCAAGGATGTCTTTCGAGAAAGGCAGCGCGGACGTGACCGCTTCATTTCGCGCGTGCTGAAGGAGCCGAAGATCTTCGTCATTGGAGATGCGAATGAGCTTGGAAAACTTACTGAAGATCGGGCAGCTTAAGCCTCACGCTCCCGAGGCCGCGGAAATCGAGCGGCTCTTGATTGCAGCGCGCCGGAATCTGCGTGATGCGCGCGTTACGAGCATCAGTCCTGAAACGCGCTTCGACGCCGCCTACAAGGCAATCATGCAAAGTGCCCTGGCCGCACTGATGATGCACGGTTACCGGCCCGATACGAACCGACCAGGCCACCACATGACCGTCATCCAGACGCTGTCGCTCACCGTTGGTCTCGAAGCCAAGCGAATCATCGTGCTGGACACCCTGCGGCGGCAACGGAACGTAGCGGACTACACGGGCGATGACGTCGACGAAACGACCGCCCAGCACTGCATTGCTGAGGCGGAACGGCTGATCGAGGACGTGGCGACCTGGCGCAAGTCCAAGCGGCCCGATCTCGTCCCGCAGAAGAAACGATGAGCGCTCCTCGATCATGTTGCACGGAATTGCACCGAGAGCCTGATGCATGAAGCCGACGTAGCCGCTCAGTGCAAATTCGGTGCACCGGCCTACTCCGGCCCACTCACCGGTACGCAGCCTGCCTCATATTAAAAGCAAAAAAACAAAGAGTTGCGAGGAGTCTGCCCGAGCGGCTGGGAGGGCTGGGGAGTACCCCGTCCGACTCTTACATCTCTTGGTCGTAGGTTCGATCCCTACACGGCCCACCAATTTACCTTTAATATCAGTCGCTTGCGAGGACGCCGGGTTCGCAGGCTTCACTGTGTGCTTCATTATCATGCAGACTCCTTGCAGCGATTTGCTCACCGCTGCACGCAGTGCTCCGAGGCGCGTATCGCTTCAATCCGGCGCATCGTCTCGCCGCTCACGAAGGACGTTGCCTATCGTGCGCAGGTCCGAGTAAAGGGCCGGGCTGCTCGTCGGCGACATTCCCGAACCGAAAGGAAGCGGAGCCCTGGGCGGCCTCGATTGAGACCGCCATTCGCGAGGGCGGTCACTTCCCGCACGCCGCCGCCGAAGCGCACGAGCTTCGATGCGCTTGCCAGGGACTACATCGAGACGGTCCTGGCCGAGTTCGACGAGGTGCAGCGCGCCGCCCGTACGCTTCAGCTCACCTGGTGGTCGAAGCAGTTCGCCGGCAAGAGTGTCGCTGAGATCACCGCTGATGCGATCTCGAAAGCCCGGGACGCGTGCGCGACCGAAACCTTCACGCGCGGCAAGCCACGGAAGGACAAGGAGACGGGCGAGATCATCGCGCCCAAGGAATACCGGCGCAGCGGCGCGACCGTCAACCGCTACATCGCGACGCCGTGGTGAAGCGCTACTCGCATCTTTTCGTCGAGCATAAGGCCAAAGTCATCCAGAAGATGGTCGTGGCGAAGGGGCTGCGAGCGTCCCGCTCCGCTCGAGTGGTTCGCATTGGAACCTCCTCACGCGACGCAAACTGCACCTGGTTTGAAGCGTCGCCTTACCAGAGTCCGGACCCGACCCGAAGCGAACGGTCGCCTAGCGCGCTGAATTGTCTGCATCGGGATCGCGACGCGCCTTTGCATGGGGCAATGCCTTTCGCCTCGTAGCGAGCGCGCGGCAGCATCCTCGGATCGGCGATACTTGGCGAGACATGGCGATCGCCACCCGCGCGGTCGCACCGGGGGTCGCTAGAGGGGAGCTGGCCATGCATCGTCGATATGGGCTGTTGATTCTGCTCTCGGCCATCGTCGTGGCCGCAACCGTCTATGGGAGCTGGGGTTCCTTCCAACCGCGGCCACAACTGCCGTTCACGGTGCGCTGGGTGGATGCGCACCAAGCGCTCATAGAACCGATCCCGGGCATGACGCCCGCCAGCCTTCGGGCAGGCGACCGGCTCAATCTCACCGCGCAGTCGCGCGCCATCCGCATCGCACTGGTTGTAGGCACTGTTCCGGCCTCGGCCGGCTATCCCCTGGTGATCGAGCGCGGCGCGGCGCAACTGCGCGCGACCGTGCACCCGGTCAACTTCAACAGCGGTGGACCCGCCAATTGGGCCGACTGGCTCACCGTGTACACGATGGCCCTTTACGCGGCCATTGCCCTGCTGGCGCTCTGGCGGGGCCATGATCGCGCCGCGTGGGGCATAGCCTTCTGGGCGATGGCCGAAGAGCCGCTCGCGTTTGCAGTTCACGCTATCCCCTCCAGCGACAACGGCATCGCCCTGCTCAAACTGCTCGGCTATATCGGCTTCGCTCTAGCTGCGCGGATCGGCTTCTACGTGATGGCGGAGTCGATTGCGGGCAGTGCGGTCCGCTCCGGTGCGCGCGCGTGGTGGCGGATCCTCTTCGCGCTCATTCTCGGCACTGCGACGGTTGTCGCCCTTGGCGGCCGGATCGCCGTGGTGACTCCAGGCTGGGCCGGCCTGATGCAGCCGGGGCTGCAATGGTTCGTGCCCGCCAGCTACCTGGTGCCCATCGCCCTGCTGGCCGCAAGCTTTCGTCAGGCCGATGCGCCGCAGCGGCAGCGACTGCGGTGGATGCTCGTCGGGAGCGTCGTATTAATAGGTGGGCTGGTCTTCATCGATGTTCCGCTGCCGCTGAGTTACCTGGCCGTAGAGATACTGAACAGCGGACTGCTCACCCTCGCCGCCACGCTGTTTCTCTATGCCGTGCTGCGCCACCGGTTGCTGGACATCACGGTGGTGATCAATCGGGCGCTGGTCTATGCGCTCACCACAAGCTTCGTCCTGGGGTTGTTCGCGCTGCTCGAGAGCCTGATCGAGCGCACGACGCTCAACCGCAGTGCGGGGCTGCTGCTCGAGCTCGCCGTTCCCCTCGGGTTGGGTGTGGCCTTGAGCAGCGTGCACCGGCGCATCGAGGCCGTGGTCGATCGGTTCATCTTCCGCCGCCAGTACCGTGCCGAGACCGCGCTGCGTCGCTTTGGCGAGGACTGCGGCTTCATCCGCGAACCCGAGCGCCTGTTCGCGCTCAGCGTCGAAGAGATCGCCCGGCACACGGATGCGCCACAGGTGGCGCTGTACGAGCGCAGCCCGGGAGGCGAAGGCTATGTGTGCCGGCGCCAGGTGGGTGAGCTTGCGCTCCCGGAGACGATCCCGACCGATGATCGGGCCTTTGTCGGGCTGCGAGCGCGCAACGCCGAGCTCGCGCTGCACGACACCCCGAGCGTGCTGCCCACCGAGGCGTATGCCTATCCACTGATGCTGCGTGGGGATCTGTTGGGTGCGCTGGTGGTGGGCGAGCGGCCCGGCGAGCACTACGCCACGGATGAACGCGCGCTGCTGTTCCATGTCGCCCACGAGATCGGCGCGGCGCTGTTCGCGCTGCGCGCGCAGGAGCTCGAGGCGCGAGCCAAGGAGAGCGAAGCGATGGTTCTGGAGGTCGCGGCGCGCGCCCGGGAAAGCGATGCGAAGGTGCAGGCCAGCGAGGCGATGCTCAACCTGGCGCGTGCCCAAGCGGAAGCACGTGTACTGGCGCTTGAAGAACGCGCCCGCGCTAGCGAGGCCTTGCTATTGAAGTTGCTGCCTGCAGGGGACTCCCCAGCCCGGCCGTAACAGGTGTCTCTGCGGGAGCGTACCGGGCGGATCGCTCATGAGCTTCGCGAGGGAGGCCTCAAGCCAAACTCGGGAAAGGCGATGCTCCTCGAAACCCGCAGCGATCCGATCGCCGGTTGGCACGCCGCGGCCGATGCTCTCCTCAATGCGGGGCAGGGCGCGCTCGCCGAGAAGATCAGGTGGTTCATCGGCGGCATGCGGGGTTCGCTCACAACCGACGAGCAGCTGGCAGCGAAGCTCGATGAGCGGACGCGCACCCGTGAGCGGGAGCGGCAAGTGGATCGCACCCGATGAACCGGCGAACAAATTCGAAGACCTATGGGCCGCCGCCGGTCCAAGCGGCCCAATCTCGCCCCGCAGAAGAGGCGATGAGCGCTCCTCGGTCGCGTTGCACGGAATTGCGCCGAGTGATTCGTCTCGTGCAGCGCTATCCCGATACCGTACGGCGTCTCGCGGATATCTGAAGCCGTCGCACTACACGCCATCCTCTCGGTCTGCGTCCGGCGTTCCGTAGCGTCCGAACGCGTCTGAAACAACTCTTGAAAAGCGCGATATTTGTATCTATAATTAGCTCCGAATTGGGAGCTTAATTATGCATTCCATCTTTGCCGAGACGACGATCAGCATGTCGGAGTTCAAGAAGAACCCCGCAGCGGTACTTCGTGAGGCGGGAAACCGCCCCGTGGCGGTACTCAACCACAATAGGCCGGCGTTTTATATGGTGGATCCGGCACTCATGGAAGCCATGCTCGAGGCACTTGGCGATCGGGAGTTGCTCAATCTGGTGCGCACCCGGATGAGCGATGGTGCCGAGCCGATCGAGGTCGATATTGACGAGCTCTGAGCAGCGGCCGAAGCACAAGTACCGCCTGCTGTTTCACCCCGAGGCTCTGAAGGAGTGGAACGCGCTTGACGGCTCGATCAAGAAACCGCTGAAAAAGTTGCTTGCCAAGCGGCTCGACAACCCACACGTGCCGGGAGGCTCCTTGCACGGCGATCTGATTGGCTGTTACAAAATCAAGCTCAATAAGCAAGGCGTCAGGATGGTCTACCGCGTCGAAGACAATGCGCTGATCGTGATGGTGATGGCTGTAGACCGTCGCGAAGAGAGCCTCGTGTATCGGTCCGCGCTCGCTCGTTTGGTAGACACAGTCAAGGCATTGACCACCACTGCGAAGACGGCACTTGCAAGAGAAGCTCCGGCGCGGCCTGCAAGCCGGCCCCCCAATCGCGCGAAGAAGTAGTCGTCAAATCCTCTCACCCAAGCGGACTGAACTTGCCAGGCACATCCAGGCTCATTTTCTGGAGCGCCGCGGTTTAAGCCGCCGTGGACACCGAAGAAGAACTCGCGGGCGCCTTGGGTGCGCTGCAGCGCCGCAGCCCGGAGGAGCTTTCCGCCTTCATCGTTTCCCTGCTTTGCGGCGCGCCTCCGGGCGTCCAGTCCTATGCCGCGGCCTTCATCGCTGCGGCGGATTCCTCTAAGGTCGCGACCATCGTTCGCCGCGAGATCAGCGCGCTGCGCGTGGGGGAGCGCGAGTACGACGCGCGCCACCGTCGCAGCGCCGAGATCGTTGCCCGCGCAGGCTACACCCTCGGAATCATCGAACGGGTCGTGCTGCCGAGCGATGGAGCGCTCGCTCGAAAGCTTCTATGCGAGCTGCTCGACGCGGAGCAGCAGATTGCGGAGCAGGCCTACGAGGACGATTACGGCGCTGAGGAGTTATTTGCGCGGGTGCGGAGCCTGCTCAGCGCGAGCACCGAGCGCTGACGGCTCAGTGCAAATTCAGTGCAGTGCGCTACTCGTCAAGCCTCGCCGGCATCCCTTCTTGCGCTCGCGGAGCCTTCGGCATATGCCATTGAATCAATTACTTGCGAGGTGGCGGAGGGCGTGTGCTCGAGCCGCGGCGAGCACTCGGCGCCCAAATGCATCGCTCCGCCGCGAAGCGGCGCGATCAGGAGGCGGGCTTCTCGACGAGATGCTCGGCGATCAGTTCCACGAGGCTCGCAAGGCCCCCATCCCACTTCCAGTGCGCTTTGCTTTCATCCATCGTCAGGCGGCAGTTCGAGCAGGCCGAAACCATCGTCTTCGCCCCGCTTTTCTCCACCTGGTCCATTTTGAGCTTGAAGACCTGGTAGCGCAGGTTGGCCGCGCGCCCGATGGCCTGTACGCCGCCGCCACCACCGCAGCACCAGTTCTCATTGCCCGTCGGTGTCATTTCGTGAAAGTCGGTGGCAAAGTCCTGCAGCAGATAGCGCGCATCGGCCGTCGCACCGCCGCGCCGCGAGATCTGGCACGGATCGTGGTAGGTGATCGGCTCGGTGAGCGGCTTCAGGTGCAGCTTCCCGGCGCGTTTCAGCTGAGCGAGGTACTCGGTGATGTGCAGCACTTCGAACGGCAGGGGACGGCCGATCATGTTCGACGCTGACCACCGCAGTACGCCGAACGCGTGTCCGCACTCGGGGATGATGACGGTCTTGGCGCCGATGCCCTCGGCGGCCGCGACGATCCGCTGGACCATCGTCTTGGCGATGTCGGCCTTGCCGGCGAGGTAGCCGAAATTGGTCGCCTCATAGCCCTTGGTGCTGAGCGTCCAGCTGACGCCGGCATGATTCAGCAGCTTGGCCATCGAGGCCACCGAATCAGGGTACTTCATCGTCTCGACCGATGAGAGCGTCAGGAGTACATCGGCTTTGGGTCGATCGAGCGGGATCTCGACCTCGTGCTCGTCGGCTATCCACTCGATCCGTTCGCGCAGCTTCTCCGGGGTGACCCCGAGCGGGCTGCCGTGATCGCGGGAGCTGTCGGCTGCCGCGAACAGGTCGGCAGGGCCGAGACCCGCAGCGACCCAGGCCTGGCGCGCTTCCCCGACGATCGAGGCGATGTCGATGCCCATCGGACAGGCCATCGTGCAGCGGCCGCACATCGTGCAGCTGTCGAACAACAGCTCCTCCCAGTGCTGCAGATCCTCCGCGCTCACTCTGGGTGCTAGTCCGAGCAGGGCGAGCGGAAACTTATTGCGGCGGTGGGCCTTGGCGATCGGGAACAGCTTGTAGGCCGGCGTGTGCTTCGGGTCGCGCGAGGCGACGTAGAAATGGCAGGCCTCGGCGCACAACCCGCAGTGCAGACACCCCTCGAGATAGGTCGCGAGATGCCCCTCGGTGTGCGCGAGAAACTTGCGGGTCGCGGCATTCCGATCGATCACGGTGGTCATGGGGCGGTCCTCTAGCGCACCCGCAGCTGCATCAGCTCCTCGCCGTGCGCGTCAACGACGTGGACGGCGCAGGCGATGCAGGGGTCGAAGCTGTGGATGGTGCGCTGAATCTCCAGTGGTTGCTTCGGATCGAAGATCGTATGGCGGTCCATGAGCGCCGCCTCATACGGGCCGGGCTGGCCGCTGGGGTCGCGGGGACCTGCGTTCCAGGTCGAGGGAACGACCGCCTGGTAATTCTCGATGCGCTCGTCGCGAATGACGATCCAGTGCGCCAGCGCGCCGCGCGGCGCTTCCATGAAGCCTACGCCGCGAGCCTCGCGCGGCCAGGTCGCCGGATCCCACTTCGCCTCGGAATGCACGGCCAGATCACCCGCCTTGATGTTCCCGGTCAGCTCGGCGAACCACAGCGGCATCTGATCGGCGATGATCTTGGACTCGAGCGTGCGCGCGGCGGTTCGACCCATCGTCGAGAACATGGCGCTCAAGGGCAGGCCGAGCTTGGTGAGGGCGGCGTCCGCGAGGGCCCGGGTCGGCTCATGGCCGCTTGCATAGAGCATCAGCACGCGCGCCAGCGGACCGACCTCCATCACTTTGCCCCGCCAGCGCGGCGACTTCAGCCAGGAGTAGTTCTGATCCGTCTCGAGGTGCTTGTAGGGCGGCGTCGGTCCGGTGTAGTGCAAATGGGTCTGCCCGGCATACGGGTGCAGACCGCTTTCCTTGCCGCTCGAGTAGTCGTACCAGGAGTGCGACACGAACTCCTGGATTTCAGCCGGATCATTGAGATCGACCGGATGAATCCGGGTCAGGTCGCGGTTGAGGATCACTCCGCGTGGTATGAGCCAGCTGCCCGGATCGTCGGTTCCCTTGGCTGGAAAATCGCCGTAGGTGAGGAAATTGCCGACGCCCTCGCCGCGTGCGAACCAGTCCTTGTAGAACGAGGCGATCGCGAGCGTATCGGGCAGATAGACCTGATCGACGAACTCCCGCATCTTCGCGATCACCGTCGCGACGCGCTCCAGCCCGTCCATGTTCAGCGCGGTCGCCGAGACACCGCCGCTGCCGGTCGTGTCAATGCTGATCGGCGATGGAGCGCCGCCGACCAGGAAATTCGGATGGGGATTCTTGCCGCCGAAGATCGCATGCAGCTGCACGACCTCGCGCTGCCATTCGAGCGCCTCCAGGTAGTGCGCAACCGCCATCAGATTCGCCTCCGGCGGAAGCTTGTAGCCGGGATTGCCCCAGAAGCCGTTCGCAAAGATGCCGAGCTGTCCGCCCTCGACGAACTTCTGTAGCTTGCGCTGGGTGTCGGCGAAATACCCCGGACTCGATTTCGGATACGGCGAGATCGACTGTGCGAGGCGGGAGCTCGCCGCAGGATCCGCCTTCAGGGCGGACACCACATCGACCCAGTCGAGGGCATGCAGGTGATAGAAGTGCATCACGTGATCGTGCACGAACTGCGCAGCGATCATCAGGTTGCGGATCAGCTGCGCATTCGGTGGGATCGGGTAGCCGAGCGCATTCTCAACGGCGCGCACCGAGGCTATGCCGTGCACAAGCGTGCAGACCCCGCAGATGCGCTGCGCGAACGCCCAGGCGTCGCGTGGGTCGCGTCCCTGCAGGATCAACTCGATGCCGCGCACCATCGTGCCGGAACTCAATGCGCCGACGATGGCGCCCTGAGCGTCGGTCTGGGCCTCGATGCGCAGATGTCCCTCGATGCGGGTGATCGGATCGACGACGATCCGTGCATTGGCGGCGCTGTTCACAGGACGGTTCCCCGGCGAGAGTAGTGGATGGCGGTCTCGCTGCGCGTCACGAACACCAGGAAGGCGTGCATGAGCTTGCCGAACGGAAACCAGATCAGCAGCAACGCGACGCTGAGCAGGTGCACGGCGAGCAGAGTTTCGTATGGCGCCCACAGGTGACTCACGGCCATCAGGCCGCTCACCACCGGCAGCGCGGTGACGAACCAGCTGAAGTAGTCGTTGGCCGTCGAGATCAGCCGCAGCACCGGACTGACGAACCGATGCCCGAGGGCGAGCACCAGCGAGACCAGCGTCACGACGCTCGCCACTGAGACCAGGCCGCTCGGCAGGTTCGGCCAGTGCACGCCGAACACCGATTGCAGGAACAGGATGTGGGGCGCGAAGCCGAAGAACGCGATCGCCAGCCCGAAGTGCATCACGTAGCCGTTGACGGTGGTGAAGCGCGCCGCGCCGGCGAATGCCTTGCGCGGCCACAGATGCCGCGCGAAGCCGCGTACGGCTCCCACCACCGCCGAAGGCGCCGAACCGCGCGCGACCGATCGGTCACGCGACCACGGCAGCAGGACCAAGAACAGCACTCGCCAGGCAACTCCGAAGGTAAATACCGCGAAGCTCACCGCCAGCGCCGGGCCTCGCGCAAAATCGAGCAGCGTCACGGCTTTTCTCCGGTGGATGTGGCCTCGCGCTTGGCGCGCCGCGCGAGCAACGCGCTCACGGCGCCGACGCCGATACCTGCGACGGCGGCTGCGCCGACCGCCGCGGTCGGATGACCGGTCGGAGTCGAGAGCGGGTGATAGAAGCCGCCCTTGTCCCAGAAGTTCGGCTCCGAGCAGCCGAGGCATCCATGTCCCGACTGGATCGGGAACGACACCCCACCGTTCCATTTGAGCGTCGCGCAGGAATTGTAGGTGACCGGTCCCTTGCAGCCGAGTTCGTACAGGCACCAGCCCCGCCGCGCGCCTTCGTCGTCGAAGCTCTTGGCGAACAGTCCCTTGTCGTAGAAAGAGCGCCGGTAACAGCGATCGTGGATCGTGTTGCCGAACAGGGATTTCGGCCGGTTCAGATGATCGAGATCCGGTAGTCGTCCGAAGGTGATCAGGTAGGCGATCGTGCCGGCCATCGCCTCGGGAATGGGCGGACAACCGGATATGTTGATGATCGGCTTGTCTTTGATGAGGCTCGTAAGCGGTACCGCGCCGGTCGGGTCCGGCTGGGCGTGCGGTATACCGCCGAACGCGGCGCAGGTGCCGACCGCAATCAGTGCCTTTGCTCCGGCGGCGGTGTCGTTCAGGATCTGCAGCATCGACTGGCCGGCGACGGTGCCGTACACCCCGCCGTCGCGAGTCGGGACCGATCCGTCGACGACCACGATGTATTTGCCTTTGTTGTCGCGCATCGCGCTGCGACGTGCCTGTTCGGCCGCCTCGCCCGAGACCGCCTGCAGCGTCTCGTGGTAGTCGAGCGAAATCAGATTGAAGATCAGATTCTCGAGCGTCGGACTGAACGAGCGGGTCAGCGATTCGGTGCAGCCGGTGCATTCCTGGAACGACAGCCAGATCACCGACTGGCGCCGCGCCGCGGCCAGCGCGTCGGCGATGGCGTTGGACTGCCAGGGCGGCAAAGCCATCAGGCTCGCGAGGTAGGCGGCGTACTTGAGCAGTCCGCGGCGCGAGATGCCGCGCTCGCTCAGCAGCTCGCCGATCGTCTCAGGTTCGGCCATGATCGGTTCTCTCTCGGCGGGTCGTCGCATACAGTGCCAGGTCGTCGTTGAGGCTCTGTGCGGCCGTGACGACATCCGGCAGCGCTGCGGACAGGATGTCCGGAACCCGAGTGATTTCGATGCGTTCCGCAGCAACCAGGTCGGTCACGCCGAGATGACGTACCCACCAGACGCCCGGATAGCGCGTTTCCCAGATCTCGCTCGGCCCCAGGATCTCGAGCTGTGCGCTGACCTCGCCGCGTCCGAGTCGCTCGCGCAATTGCTGCAGATGGCTGTCGGACAGCGGCAGGCTCTTCAAGTCAATGACGCCGCATTCTCCGCGCTCGGCCAGCGCCTCGAGCCGCTCGGCGACCTCGCGCAGCACCCCGGAGACCACGGCTGCGCCGCTCGGCGGTGCCGACCCAATCGAATCAGCGTCTGGCATCGCACTCTCCCCAGTCGATGAGTAATTCGCGCACGGCGGCGCAGGCCCGTGGTATCGCCGCCTGCACGGCCGAGGTCGGCTCGGTGCCCCATTGCAGTGATTCCGGCTGTATACCCACGAGCGCGCGGCGGGCTGGTGCGCGCTCGGTCAGCTGCGCTGCGGCAATCAGATCGGTGAGCGCCACCTCGTGCACGCTGCTGCGTACGCCCCGCAACTGCTTGTCCATTTCTGCATCGACGAACACGCGCACGCTGCCAGGGGAGGCCCCGAAGCGGGTGGCATCGATCACAATCAGGGAGTCGACGTCCTCGAGTTCCGTCAGCAGTTCCAGGCCGAGTGTTCCGCCGTCGCAGAGTCTGATCGAGGGGGACTC
>JAKAZL010000023.1 GCA_021815925.1 Pseudomonadota bacterium
CCGGACCGGCCCCGCACGGCTAGTCGAAATAGCTGAGCGCGGCGACCGGTGTCACCGTAGCGGTCTGGTTGCGGCCGGCGGCCGTGACGCGCACACCGAAGATCACGCCGAGTCGAGCGCTCCAGTTGTATTCGAACGCCGGCGCCACGTACAGCACGCGTCCCACGCCCGTGTTGCTCGCGTAACGGGCGGGCGCACCGGCCGCGCGGACGGTGCCCCCGACGCGCGTCGCGGCATCCTGCTCGGCCCACAGATCGCAGGCCAACACCCAGTGGCGGCTCAGGCTGTACTCCAGCCCGAGGTCGCCGAAAGCGCTGTCGCCCGGCCAGGCCTCACCCTGAAAACCCGCGGGCGTGCCGTAGACGCTGCGCCCCTGGAGCGCGACGTGGCTCGAGCGTGCGTAGGACAGATCGAGCCGCGCGCGCAGGATCCTGCCGTTCGGCAGCCAGAAATACGACATGAAATACAGCGACAGCGTGGTCGTGTAGGCGCCGGCCCCGAGCCCGTCGCTGAAGCGCCCGAGACGCTGGTAGCGGCCCGTGGGCAGCGTCTCCTGCAGATTGATTGAGGCGATGGGAACGGGGCTGTGCGGATCGAGCGGCGTCAGGCGGTATTGGGCCTGCACCGTGAGGTCGCCGATGCCGACACCGGAGCTGCCCGGCGCGTCGGCGGGCCGCGCGTAACCGAAGCGCGGGATTATCCCGACCGTCAGCCGGCGGCGCCATCCGTAGCTGAGGTAGGTCAGGGACCCGAAGTTGTTCGCATACGGCGCCGGCCGCGAGCGCCCCGCGGCATCGAGGCGCGCGTAGGGCAGCGCATCGTAGAGGTAAGGCTCCAGGTATACGTGTCCCACGGGCAGCGTGGCGGCGTTGGGCGCCAGCAGCGGTCCCGTCCACCACGCATCGCTCAGCGACTGCGGCGCTGCGCCGAGCGGCGCAATCCCGAGTGCCAGGGCAGCAACCGTGACCGCCTGCAACCCCGAGCTGCACCGCCTGAAATCTCCCTTCGTCCCCATCGTCTCCGCCCTGGCCGGCGCATGGTCGCGCCCACGCAGAAGGTGGAGCATCTGCCGCCGCCGGGCAAGCGGCACCGTCCGTTCGGCGGGCGGCCCTGTCCACTGGCGGCGAGTGTACCCTGCGCGCTACTCTGCGCACCCGGACGCGGATTGTCCTATGCCGGCCTATGTCGCTCTGCTGCGCGCGGTCAACGTCGGCGGCACCCAGCTGCCGATGGACGCCTTGCTCGCAATGTGCCGGTCGGCCGGCTTCGAGCAGGCGCGCACCTATATTGCCTCCGGCAACGCCCTGTTCAGAAGCCGCCTCAGGGCGCCGCAGGTCCGTCACGCGCTCGAAGCCCGCCTGGCCGGTTTCTTCGGCAAGCCGGTCGGAGTACACGTGCGCACCGCCGCCGAGCTCGCGACGGTGCTGGCCGAGAACCCCTTCACCGGCACGCCCCCGAGCCGCAACGTGACTGTGTTTCTGCACGCGCCACCGCCGGCCGGTGTCCTCGCCGATGTGCGCGGACGCGACGCGGAGCAACTCGCGCTCGGCCGGCGTGAGATCTATGTGGCGTACCCGGACGGGATTGGCGCCTCGAAGCTCGTGATTCCGGCGGCCCGAACGGGCACGGCGCGCAATCTGAACACGATCAGCCGGCTCACCGCACTGGCGGCAGCGCTGTAGGGGGAGGCAGCCCGATGAGCAAGACGGTCGAACAGTGGCTGGGCGAGTATGCGCACTCCCATCAGCACCCGGTCAATCGCGCGCTGCACACGGTGTGCGTGCCGGCCATTCTGTTCGCGATCGTGGCGCTGCTGTGGAGCAGCCGCATCGCCGGGGTGCGCACGGCCTATCTGCTGATGATCCTGGTGGCCCCGTTTTACCTGCGTCTCGGTACGCGGGCCGCGATCGTCATGGCCGCGCAGCTCGGCGCGTGTATCCTCGTGCTGCACCTCTGGCCGGCGGGAATTGCGTTGCGCCCGGCTGCCCTCGGACTGTTCGTCCTGGCGTGGATAGGCCAGTTCGTCGGGCACTCCATCGAGGGACGGCGCCCGAAGTTCGTCCAGGACCTGACCTTTCTGCTGATCGGCCCATTGTGGGTGGTGCTGAAATGAGCGCCGCATGCCGGAAGGAGTCGTGATGTCCGCTGAGCCCCTCTGCCCACTGGATGGCGGCTGTGACTGTGGCCGCGTCCGCTATCGGCTCGCCTCGCGCCCGTTGTTCGTGCACTGCTGCCACTGCCGCTGGTGCCAGCGCGAAAGCGGCGCCGCCTTCGCGCTGAATGCGCTCATCGAGTCGGAGCGGCTGGTGCACCTGCGCGAGGAGCCGCAGATCATCGATACGCCCTCCCAGAGCGGCCGCGGCCAGCGGATCGCCCGCTGCCCG
Source organism: Pseudomonadota bacterium (assembly GCA_021815925.1). Classification (GTDB taxonomy): domain Bacteria; phylum Pseudomonadota; class Gammaproteobacteria; order Steroidobacterales; family Steroidobacteraceae; genus 13-2-20CM-66-19. The sequence goes on from JAKAZL010000023.1 coordinate 2,385, forward strand.
CACTGCCGGATCGCGCTGTGGAGCCACTATTCCGGGGCCGGACCGATCCTGCGCTTCGCGCGGGTCGGCACGCTCGATCACCCCGATGCGCTCCCCCCGGACATCCACATCTTCACCGCCTCGAAGCAGCCCTGGGTGGTGCTGCCCGAGGGCACCCCGGCAGTACCGGAGTTCTACGACCCCAAGGCGTACTGGCCGCCGGAGAGCCTGGAGCGCCGCCAGGCCTTCCTGCCCCAGCTGCTCGCCTACCGGGCCGCCCGGGAAGCCAGCCCGCCGCGGCGCCCCTGAGCGCACCCGCGGTGGCCGGCGCCAGGCGGCCGGGCTAGGCTGCCCCCCGGCCGCCGGCCGGCGGGGCGGCGCTGCAACTTTTTGGCGCATCCCGTGTTCTTGCCTCAAACGATGATCTACCCGTGCAATTGGCAAGCTCAAGGCCCGATTCCAGAGAGTTCGAAGCGTTCATGCGCGCCTATCAGGACATGGTTTTCTCCACGGCAGTGCGGCTGACCGGCAGCCCCGCGCAGGCCGAGGACATCAGCCAGGACGTGTTCCTGAAGGCGTACGAGAACTTCGAGCGGCTGCGCGACAGCGCGACGGCCGGCGGCTGGCTGAAGACCGTCGCCACTAATCTGACGCTGAACCACCTGACCCGCCACCGCAAGCGCTGGCGGCTGTTCTCCGAGGTGTTCGCCGACGAGGCGGGCGAGGAGGAGATCGAGGACGCCAGCGCCACGCTCGAGAGCGCGCTGCAGCAGCTCGAGCGGGCTCAGCGTCACGCACTGCTCGAGCAGGCGCTGCGCGGCCTGCCGGAGCACCAGCGCGTGCCGCTCGTCCTGTTTCATTTCGAGGAGATGTCCTACCAGGACATCGCCGCCCGTCTCGGCCACTCGCTGGCCAAGGTCAAGACCGACATCCTGCGCGCCCGCCTGGCCATGGCCAAGGCGCTCGCCGGGAGCGGGCTCGAACCGAGCACCGACCGGAGCTGCACACCGTCATGAAGTCCCACAATCCCGAGCACGAGCAGCAGCTCGAGCGCCTGGCGCACCGGGCGCTGCGCGAGCTGCCCCCCTGCCCCGCACCGGCCTCCCTGGAGGCGCGCGTGCTGCGGGCCATCGAGCAGCACGCGCAGCCGCGCGGCGCCGGCGTCACCCGTTGGCCGCGGGCCGTGCGCGCAGTGCTGATCGCCGCGTGTGCGCTGTGCGTGCCGCTGGTGTGGATGCTGGCGGCGCTGCTGCGCGGCCATGTGACGCACGTGCTGGCCGACTCCAGCGTCGGGCACCTGGTCATGGGCGTGAGCGGCACGAGCCGCTCGCTCCTCGGCCTCGGCGAGCTCGCCGTGCGCCTCTCGCACCTGATTCCCTCAGACTGGTTGCTCGGCGGGTTGTTCATCGTGAGCGCGGTATATGCGGGACTGATCGCGCTCGGCTACCTCCTGCTCTATCCCACCCTTCCGCATTCCAAGGCCCATTCCGTATGAACAAGGTCACTCGCTGGCTTCTGACTGTCACGTTGCTCACCTGCGTGGGCGGCTGCGGGGCACCGGCCCACGCCGCCGCGCACCCAAGCAGCCCTCCGGCGCACGCCACCGCAACCGCCCACAACGGCACCACCGAGGTACAGATCGGCTCGAGCGGCATCAATGTCAGCAACGGCTCGAGCCACGTCATCATCGGCGGCTCGGGGGTCAACATCGCCGACGGGGACAAGTCCGTGATCGTCGCGGGCGATTCGGACGAGTCCTGCCCGAGCGGCCGGGAGATCGTCGCCGTCGGTCACGACGCGAGGCTCGCCGCCGGCAAGAGCGCGTGCGACGTGGTCGCGGTCTTCGGTGACAGCGTGGTGCACGGCGATGTATCGGATTCGGCCGTCGCCGTCCTGGGCGATCTGCACGTCGATGGCAGCGTCGGCAACAGCGCGGTCAGCATCTTCGGCGACGCCGACATCAACGGTCCGGTGGCCGCGAACGCGGTATCCGTGTTCGGCGACATGAAGCTCGGCCCGAAGGCGGTGATCCACGGTCAGGCCGTAAACGTGTTCGGCACGGTCGAGCGCGATCCCTCCGCCGTGGTCCAGGGCGGCGCCGTCAACGTGATGTCCGGCATCTTTCACGGCGCGCACGGGCTGAAGATCTGGAGCGAGCACTGCCTGATCCTGGGGCGGCTGCTCGCGCCGCGGCTGGACATCGGCTGGGCCTGGGGTATCGCGCTCGGGGTGCTGCTGCTGTACGCACTGCTGGCTCTGTTGTTCCGCGACGCCGTGCAGCGCTGCATCCAGACGCTCGAGGAGCATCCGGGCGCCTCCCTGCTGGCCGCGTTTGCCTCGGCACTGCTGACGCCCGTCCTGATGCTCGCGCTGGTGTTCACTATCGTCGGCATCTTTGCCATCCCGCTGTTCTGGCTGGCGCTGCTGTGCGCCGGCGTCTTCGGGCGGGTCGTGACACTCGGTTGGCTGGGCGGGCGCATCCTGCGCGGCTTTAAAGTCGGGGTCACCCAGCCGGTGCTCGACGTGCTGCTCGGCGGTGTGGTGATCCTGGCGCTGTACATGGTTCCGGTGCTCGGCTTCATCATCTACACCCTGGTCGGACTGTTCGGCTTCGGTGCCGTCATGTACACCCTGCTGCTCGCCCTGCGCGCCGCGCGCGGTACGAACGCGCAGCCGGCCGGTGGCGGCTTCGTGCCCCCGGGCGGCGCCACCGTCAGCGAGGGCGCCGCCACCTCACCGGCCGGCGCGGGTGCGGGTGAGCCGCCCCTCGGCGCAGGTGTCACCACGCCGATGGAGTTCGCGACGCTGCCGCGGGCGGGCTTTTGGATCCGCATGCTCGCGCTGCTGATCGACATCGTGCTGATCGGCTTCGCGCTCAACCTGATCGGCCATGACGGACACAGCAGCATGCTGCTGCTGCTGGCCGCCTACGGGGCGATCATGTGGAAGCTTCGCGGCACCACGGTCGGCGGGATCATCTGTCACCTGCGGGTCGTGCGCATCGACGGTCAGCCGCTCAACTGGGAGACCGCCATCCTGCGCGCGCTGGGCTGCTTCCTCTCGCTGGTCGCCGCCGGCCTGGGATTCTTCTGGATTGCCTTCGATCGGGAACGGCAGGGCTGGCACGACAAGATCGCCGGCACGGTCGTGGTCGTGGTGCCGAAAGTACGAGGATTGGTCTGACATGGATACCCCAGTGAACCGGGAAGCCGGCATCGAGCGCGCCGCACAGGGCGAGACGGCGCACGCCGAGTCGGTCACATGGATCAGCCGCGAGGCCGCCCGGCCGCCGCAGCTCGAGCAGACGCCCCGGCGCACGCTGCCCAAGCGCTGGCTGATCGTCGGTGCCGCGGCACTCGCGGCGGTGGTGGCGGCCGGCGTGTGGCGGCATTTCGCGGACAAGTCCGCCGCGCCCGTGCCGCTTGCCGACCGGCACATCGTGCCCCTGGTGAGCACGCTGGTGCCGGGACTGCGGCCGGTGACCACCCAGGTGCAGATCACCGGTACGATCTCGGCGCGCCACGATCTGCCGATCGGCGATGGCGGACAGGCCGGACGGATCGTCGCGGTCTATGTCCAGATCGGTGATGCGGTGCGGCGCGGCCAGCTGCTCGCCCAGCTCGATGACTCAGTACTGAAGCCACAGGTCGCCCAACTCTCCGCTGCGCTTGCCAAGGCGCGCGCCCAGGCGACACTCTCCGCGGCCGAATACCGGCGTGCGCTCGCGATCGGACCCGACGGCGGACTGTCGCAGGAGAACATCGAGCAGCGCCAGGCGACGGCGGCCATGGATGCCGCGGCGGTGCGGATGGCCGATGCGCAGCTGCAGCAGACGCGCGCGCAGCTGGCGCTGACCCGCATCGTCGCCCCAGTCGCGGGCATCGTGCTCACCCGCAGCGCCGAGGTCGGCCAGGTGGCCAGCCCCGGCGGCCCGGCGCTGTTCACCCTCGAGGACAATAGCCGGGTCGAGCTCAGGGGTCAGGTGCCCGAGCAGGACCTGGCTGCGCTGAAGGTCGGTCAGCCGGCACAGGTGCACCTGATCGGCTATCCGCAGATCTTTCCCGGACACATCTGGCTGCTCGGGGCGACCGTCGATGCGCAGACCAGCCTCGGCGAGGTACGCATCGCGCTTAAGCCCAATCCCGCCCTGCGTCCCGGCGCCTTCGCGCGTGCCGTGATCATTGAGAGCCATGCCGAGCGCCCGGTGGTGCCGCAGACCGCGGTCATGACCGACTCGGCCGGCTCGTATGTGTTCGTCGTCAATCGCCACAAGGTCGCGGTCCGGCGGCCCGTGCGGCTCGGTGGAGTCATCGCCTCGGGTGTCGTCATCGATAGCGGTCTGAGCGGACGGGAGCAGGTGGTGACGCTCGCCGGCGGATTCCTCCAGAACGGTGAAGCGGTGCGCGTTGCGCCGGCGAGGACGCACACGTGAAACGCCTGTCGGCTTGGGCGATCCGCCACCCGCTGCCGCCGATCGTACTGTTCGTGGTGCTGCTGTTCATCGGCATCACCTCCTTCGTGCGCTTGCCGGTGACGCTGAACCCCCACCTGTCCTACCCGATCGTCGCGGTAACCATCACCGAGCCGGGCGCGGCGCCGGAGGAAGTGCAGACCCAGATCGTGCGCCGGATCGAGGCCGCGGTGGCCGGCATCGGCAATATCCGCCACATCCTCTCCAAGGCGTACCAGGGCGGGGAGGAGACCGACGTCGAATTCCAGATCGGGACACCCATCGACCGCGCCGTCACGGAGGTGCGCGACGCGGTGACCCAGGTCCAGGCCGACCTGCCCACCGACATCCTGCCGCCGGTGGTGCAGCGGGTCAAAGTCGATGGCGGACCGATCGTGTACTACGCGGTCAGCTCGACCAACATGAGCGACCGGGCCATCTCCTGGTTCATCGACAACACCATCACCAAGACGCTGCTCACGGTCCCCGGCGTGGCCCAGGTCTCGCGCTTCGGCGGCGTCGATCGCGAGATCCGCGTCGAGCTCGACCCGCAGCGCATGCAGGCGCTCGGCATCACCGCCGCGCAGGTGAACCAGCAGCTGACCAACCTCAACATCGACCTGCCGGGCGGGCGGGCCGACCTCGGCGACGGCGAACAGACCATCCGCGTGCTCGGCGGCGCGCAGACCGCCTGGCAGCTCGCCCAGACCCAGATCACCCTGCCCGGCGGGCGCTTCGTGCGCCTCGGCAGCATTGCCACGGTGCGCGACGGCGCCGCCGAGGTACGCAGCGTGGAGCTGTTCGACGGGCAACCGGCGATCTCCTTCGCGGTGCAGCGCTCGCGCAATACCTCGGACGTCACGGTGCTCAAGGGCGTGCAGCAGGCGCTCGCCACCATCCGCAAGGCACACCCCGACATCAATATCCACAGCATCTTCACGTCGGTCACCTACACCAAGCAGATGTATCACTCGGCGCTCGAGGCGCTGATCGAAGGGTCGATCCTCTCAGTGCTGGTCGTCTGGCTGTTCCTGCGCGACACACGCGCCACGCTCGTCTCGGCGCTTGCGATCCCGCTGTCGGCCATTCCGACGTTCGCCGTCATGGACTGGCTGGGCTTCACACTCAACCAGGTCAGCCTGCTCGCGCTCTCGCTGGTCTCCGGCGTCCTGGTGGACGACGCCATCGTCGAGATCGAGAACATCGTGCGTCACAAGCACATGGGCAAGAACGCCTTCCAGGCCGCGATCGACGCGGCCGACCAGATCGCCCTTGCCGTGGTCGCCACCTCGTGCACGATCATCGCGGTATTCCTGCCCGTGAGCTTCATGGGCGGGATCATCGGCCAGTACTTCAAGCAGTTCGGTCTGACGGTCGCCGCCGCCGTGTTCTTCTCGCTCATGGTGGCGCGGCTGCTGACACCGGTGATCGCCGCCTACACGCTAAAGTCCGACCCGGCGCCCGAGCCCGTCGACGGGCCGATCATGGCCTGGTACCTGCGCGTGCTGCAGTGGTGCGTGCATCACCGCTGGAAGACCATGCTGTTCGGCGTCGCGTTCTTCGCCGCCTCGATCGTCGGGCTGGCACTGATTCCGAAGACCTTCGTGCAGAGCTCCGACAGCGGCAACGCCTCGCTGGCGATCGAACTGCCACCGGGCGTGCAGCTCGCCGACACGGAGAAAGTGGCGAACGAGGCTTATCGGATCATTGCCCGGCAGCCCGACGTAACCTCCGTCGACGAGTCGGTCGGCGGCAACGGCACGGTGCGCAGCGCGAACCTGTACATCACGCTGGTGCCACGCAGCCAGCGCTCACTGAGCCAGAACCAGTGGCAGGAGCGGATGACGAAGCTGCTGCGCAGCATTCCGAATGCGCAGATCTACTTTCAGAACTTCGAAGGCGACAGCGACGGTCACGACATCACGATCGACCTGACCGGCGACAATCTGACGCTCCTCGAGCACACTGCCCACAAGGTCATGAGCCAGATGGCCGCGCTGCCGGACCTGCGCGACGTGAGCTCGGCGGACGGCCTGCCGCGTCCGGAAATCCGCATCCGGCCGCGGTTCGCCCTCGCCGCCCGGCTCGGCGTGACGGTCGCCGACATCAGCCAGACGATCCGCATCGCGACGCTCGGCGATCTGCTGCAGAACGATGCCAAGTTCACCCTGCCGGACCGCCAGGTGCCCATCCTGGTCAACCTGAAGCGGTCGGCGCGCAGCGATCTGACCACGCTGGAGAATCTGCCTGTGCCGACCGCGCGGGGCGGATCGGTGCCGCTGAAGGCGGTGGCGGACTTCGGCTTCGGCGAGGGTCCGACCGAGATCCACAGCCGCGACCAACGGCTGCGGATCGCGATCGACGCTGACCTGAACGGCGTTGAGCTCGGCACGGCCATGAAGCAGATCCACGCCCTGCCGGCGCTGCGCCACCTGCCCCCCGGGGTGCACCTGGCCGAGACCGGCAGCGCGCGGCTGATGTCCGAGCTGTTCACCGACTTCCTCATCGCGATGGGCACCGGGATACTGATGGTGTTTGCCGTGCTGGTGTTGTTGTTCGCGCGAGTGCTGCAGCCGATCACCATTCTCTCGGCGCTACCGCTGTCGATCGGCGGTGCGGTGGCGGCATTGTTCATCACCCACAAGCCGCTATCCCTCGGCGTGATGATCGGCTTCCTGATGCTGATGGGCATCGTCGCGAAGAACTCCATCCTGCTCGTGGACTTCGCGATCGAGGAGATGCGCGCCGGCAAGGATCGACTCACCGCGCTGCTCGAGGCGGGACACAAGCGCGCCCGTCCCATTGTCATGACCACGGTGGCGATGGTGGCGGGTATGCTCCCGGTTGCGTTCGCCATCGGCGATGCGTTCCGGGCACCCATGGCGATCGGCGTGATCGGCGGACTGATCACCTCGACCGCGCTCACGCTGGTGGTGGTACCGGCCGGATTCACGCTCATCGATGACATCGAGCGCTGGATCGCCCCGCGCGTGGCTCGCGTGGTCATCGCCGAGCCGGGGAGTGTGGCGAGGCAGGCCGGTCAGCCGGGATAACCCATGCAACCCTCGGAGGTCGAAACGATGAATCGTCACAGCTCTGCGCGGATCACGATTGCCGGGCTGCTGGCCGTTGGCCTGCTCGCGGCCTGCACGCAGCATGCGCAGATGAACACGCATGGATCACTCCGCGTCGTGAACAACGAGGTCCGTATCACCGTGCGAGGTGCGCCGGATGCATACGTGCAAAGCGGCGGCGGCCTGGCGATCGGGTCGCGCACGCTGACGCTGACGCCGGCGGAGCAGACTCTGGCGCAGCGCTACTACCAGGATGCGAGCGGCCTCGGGGCGGCCGGCAAGGCCACCGGTGAGGCGGGCGGACGGATGGGAATCGCGATCATCGGCTCGCTGTTCTCGGCGCTCTGGCACGACGACTCCTCCATCATCGATCGCACGGCGCATCGGGGGGCCGCCAGCATCAAGGCCAACGTCCAGAGCCTGTGCGCCGAGCTGTCGGGACTGCGGACCACGCAGGACGCGCTTGCCTCCGCCCTGCCGGCGTTTGCCCCGTATCGAGTCATCCGCGCGCGCGACGTGAGCGAATGCCTCCACGGTGCCGAGCGGCACGACGCAGTCGCGGATTGATCAGGCGCCGGCCGCCGCCGCGCTCGCAGCCCCGGGGCTCAGGCCATAGTGCGCAAAGCTGCCGGCGATGCGCGTGTTCCAGGCTGCGCTCGCAGATGCCGCGATCATGGAGTGCCCAGCCGAACGCCGGCGCGAACCGCATCACCCCCTCGTACGGTCGAATCGGTACCTGACAGCGCGCGCCCGGCGATCGCTCGTCGGGTCACCACGCCGGGCGGCGCACGCAGGTAAAGACTCGAGCGGGACAGATCGCGCAGAATGCTCTGATCCTGCGCGGCCTCCTGCGCCGGGAACTCGCGCGCGACACTGCGCCCACTCGCTACGGCGCGGAACACGCCGGCCTGGATGCTGGCGTGGCGCTCGTAGTGAATTCCGGCGGCCGTGCGATCGATATCCGCTCCCACGACACTGAACCCCTTGCCGGCCTGCGGCAGTCGGATCGTTTCGCTTGTCCGGGTATAGAACGGATAGGCAACCGCGTAGGGTGCATCGCGTGCCGGACCGGGCGAGCGGGCGAAGTCCGCCTGGAAGCCGACGCCGAGACCCTCGATGAGGTAGTCGTGGTCGCGCCAGCGCAACCGCGCAGCTCCCTGCATCTCGAAGCGCTCGGCGTGGCGCTTGCGGTCGTAGCGGGCCGAGACGGACTTGATGTCCACGAAGCCGTATTGCTGCGTCCAATAGCGGCGCAGGGCGTCATCGAGCTGGTCCGGCGTGAGATTCGCGAGCCGCTGCTCGATGTAGAGGCCCGCATCGCCGCGCATGCTCATCTGCGCCCGAAAGGGCGCTGGCCTCAGGATGCCGGCAGATGCATCGATGCTGATGCGCGTATCGCTCAATGGCCGGCGGGCCGGGGGCGGAACCATGGACAGCAGCTGCGCACCGTGCGCTCGCAGCGGCAGGCCCCAGTGGTAATACGGCACGCGCAATTGCGCGAGGCTGCGGTCGCCGAGCCGCGTGCCGTCCAGCCAGTACGTGCGCCCGGCGATCACGGCGCGCACCAGCACGTGATTGAACAGCTCGATCATCGGCAATCGTCCCTGCACCACGTCGCCGGCCAGCACGTTCACGGCCACCGGTTCGGCCTGGATGCCAAGCTTGTGCAGCAGCGCGAGCAACAGCACCGTCTTGGCCTTGCAGTCGCCAAAGCGCCGCGACCAGGTGAGGTCCGCCGGCGCCGGCTTCAGACCGCCGTCATTGAAATCCAGGAACAGGTAGCGCACCTGCGATTCGACCAGACGCAGCGCGAGCGCGGCCTGGCGCAGAGGGTCGGTGCTCGCGGCGCGGATGTTTGCCACCTGCTTAAGCAGTGGCGAGTGCGGCCCGAGCCTGGCCGCCCGGCGGTACAGCGGCGCGAAGCGCCGCGCCAGCTGCGCCCAGGAGCGGAACGCGGTGAAGTCCACGCGCCGGTCGACGAGAAAGCGCAGCGGCGCAAGTCGCGGCTGCAGCACCGGCGGAACGTTGCGCATGGTCAGACTGATCCCGCGCTCGTCCCCCGATTCGATCGGATGCGCGACCGCGAGTCCCTGCCCTTCCTGCCAACGGATCGGCAGCGACCGACTCCACAGCGCGCGGATGTGCAGCCGCGCCACGGGCAGCGCCCACGGCACTTGCACCTCGGCGGAGGGGGTCCCGGCGAGCAGTGGCTCGCGGCGCACCAGGGTGTAGGCGACATCCAGGATATCCCCGACGCGCATCCCCGGCGGTTGCAGGATGGCCGTCAGTGTATCGTCGAGCGTGGCGGCCTCGAGGTTGGTCTCGCGCTTGGCGATCGTGAAATGCCGCCCGCCGGCCAGCAGGTTGATGATCTTACCGTCGCGGATCAGATCGACCTTGTGCACGACCAGCACGTCGGTGTCCGGATCCCAGATCAGCGTGATGGTGCCCAGGGCCGACAATCCCTGCGGCGTCTGGATGCGAATGGCGTTCTCGACGTAGTAGTTGACGGTCTTTGCGGTCAGCTCGACCTGGCGGTCGGCGAGCAGAAACTGCACGGCGGCCCCGGTCGGTTTGATTGCACTCGGCACCACCTGCGGCACGACCCACGCGGCCGGCGGCGCAAAGCGCAGCTGGTGGGCTGCCAGAGCGACCCCCCACCACAGCAACGCGACAACTCCAGCGGCGATGCGACGCATCAGCACGGTGCACCCGTTGTTCTCATTTTTCCCCCGCCCCGACGCAAGCGGCGCCCCCCGACTGCCCGGATGGGCATCTTAGCATTGGCGCCCGCCGCGGCCGGTAAACCCGGTTCGATCAAGCCACTGGGTTGGGCAGCAGGAACGCACGACGCGCCACGGCGCTCGCGAGGCGCTGCGGGCTGTACCAGCGGCTCAGCACGGCGGGGTCCAGCAGATCGGGGTTCGCCGCCGCAAAGCCAGCGAAGTCCGTCGGCGCCTCGGCGGCGAGCCGCTCGGCAATCAGCGCGAGGAACGCCAGGGTGAGCGTCTGGTGAAACTTCTCCGGTCGGCCCGCACGCTCGCACAGACGCCGCAGGGCCCGCGAGTAACGCACTGCGCCGTCGAGAAACTCGTACCGGCGAAGCGTCTCGAAACCCATGCGCACGTGCTCGCGATGCGTGAAGCGGGTCGGATCGATCCGGGCCCGCAGAAACCGCTGCAGGTCGGCGCTCGAGTCAGCGCGGCTCATCGGATTCACGCAGCTTGTGAGCGTCGGCGGCGCTGAGCTCGAGACCGTAGATACGCCTGAGCGCCCGGACCTTGCGCAGGGTCTCGGCGGAGAACGGCACGCGACCCTCAAAGGCATGCAACACGACCCCCTCGAGCAGGTCCCCGAGGGACAGATCCAGCTCGGCGGCGAGCGCCTTCAGCACCTTCAACAGGTGCGCTTCGATGCGCACGCCAGTCTGCACACGGGTCACGGTCTTCATCTCTATATGGTACCAATGTACTTTGGTACCATGCAAATCGAGCCGCTCGCACGCCACCGCGCCCACTCCGGCTCCGCCCGGTAGAATGCGCTCTCGGCACAAATCGGGAGCTGGAGCGCGCCCGGGGGTGCTGCCCGGGGAACCCCGGCGGCGCACACCGGTCAATCCGGCTCTCGGGAACACTCTGGAGGCACCTTGCCATGACCGGCACCGTCTCGTTCGACCCATCCGCCCCGCCTGCACGCGCCCCCGGGGCGGGCCCTGGCGCACAGGCCGCGTTCGCGCGGCTGCGCGAGTATCTGCGCAGCCAGATCCTGGGTCAGGAGACGCTGGTCGGACGTCTGCTGGTGGCGCTGCTCGCCGATGGCCATCTGCTGGTGGAAGGACCGCCGGGGCTGGCCAAGACGCGCGCCATCAAGGCGCTCGCGCACGCGGTGGAGGCGGATTTCCAGCGCGTGCAGTTCACCCCCGACCTGCTGCCGGCCGACCTCACCGGCTCGGAGATCTACCGACCCGAGGAGGGCTCGTTCCGCTTCCAGCGCGGACCGCTCTTTCATAACCTGATTCTGGCCGACGAGATCAACCGCGCGCCGGCCAAGGTGCAAGCCGCACTGCTCGAGGCCATGGCCGAGCGCCAGATCAGCGTCGGGGCGGCAAGCTATGCGCTCCCGCCGCTGTTCCTGGTCATGGCGACCCAGAATCCGATCGAGCAGGAGGGCACCTATCCGCTGCCCGAGGCGCAACTCGACCGCTTCATGCTGCATACCCGCATCGACTATCCCGATCGCGCCACGACACTGAAGGTGATGGCGCTGGCGCGCAGCGAGGCGATCAGCCAGCGCGAGCTGCCGCCGCCGGCACAACGGATGAGTCAGGAGATGGTCTTCGCCGCGCGCCGCGAAGTGCTCAACCTGACCTTGTCGGACCCCGTCGCCGAATACATCGCCGCTCTGGTCGATGCGACTCGCCGGCCCGAGCCTTACAGCCCGCGACTGCGTCAATGGCTGCGCTGGGGGGCGAGCCCGAGAGCAGCGATCGCCATGGAGCGCGGGGCACGCGCCCTCGCCTGGCTCGACGGCCGCAGCTACGTCAGCCCCGAGGACGTGCAGTCGATTGCTCCGGATGCCCTGCGTCACCGCCTGCTCATCGACTACGCCGCGCAGGCCCAGGGTGTCAGCGCCGAGAGCTGCATCGGCGAGCTGTTGAGTCGGGTCCCCGCGCCCTGAGGCCATCATGGTCATCCCGACGCTCGAGGACCTGCTGGCGCTGCGTGGTGCCGCGCACGGCCTGTCACTGCAGCGCCGGCGGCGGGCGCGGGCCGCGCTGATCGGCGCCCATGCGAGCGCGCAGCGCGGTCGCGGCCTGGAGTTCCAGGAGGTCCGCCCCTACACCCCGGGGGACGATCCGCGCAACATCGACTGGCGCGTGACGGCACGGCGCGGCCGGCCGCACACCAAGCTCTATCACGAGGAGCGCGAGCGGCCGGTCTGGCTGCTGGTCGATCTTCAGCCAGGCTGCTTCTTCGGCAGCCGCCGGCAGCTGAAGTCCGCGCTCATCGTTCGCGCCGCGGCCCTGCTCGCCTGGATCGCCGCTCTCGACGGCGATCGGATCGGCGCGCTCATCAGCGGGGGCCGCGGACCGGCACACATCGTGCCGGCCCGCGCGCGACTGCAGGGCGTGCTGCCGATTCTCGAGGCGTTGCTCGCAGCGCAGCCGACCGCCCCCGGTGAGCCGGCACCGCAGTCGCTGCACGAGACGCTGCGGGCTGCGGCGGCCTTGATTCGGCCGGGCAGCCAGATCCTGGCGCTCAGCGACTTCTGTGCCCCCGCCACCGAGAACGACGATCCATGGCTGCCCGTAGCGCGGCACAATGACATCCGGCTGTTCTGGGCCACCGATCCGCTCGAGGAACAGGGCCTGCCCGATGGGCGCTTCCGGGCTGGCCTGCCCGGCCGGCTCGCCGCGCTCGACGGACAGCGAGTGCGCGCTGCCTGGCGCGCGGCGTGGCAGGATCGGGAGCGGCACCTGACGCGGTTGTCCCAGCGCCTCGCGGCACCGGTGGTGCGCCTGGACACCGCCGCACCGGTCGAGTCGTCGCTGCGCGCGGCATTGCTCGGGGGATCCTCGGCGGCATGAACGGTCAGTGGCTGACACGGCTCGCGCCGCCGCATGCGCCGCCGCCGCCCTCGCTCTGGCCGCCGGCGCCGGGCTGGTGGCTGCTCGCGGCGCTGACGCTTGCCCTGCCGGCGATCGCGCTGTGGTGGTGGCGGAATCCGCCACGGCGTCGCAGGCGCGCCGCGCTGCGTGAGTTGCGGCGCATCCACGCCGCGACCGACCCGCGTGAGAGTGCCCGCGCCATCGAGAGTCTGCTGCGCCGCTATGCGATGACTGTGTTTGGCCGCGAGCGGGTCGCACGCCTCGCTGGCGCGGCCTGGCTCGAGTTCCTCGGCGGTGAGGGCGGCGACATGCTCGGCGGTGAGCCGGGCCGGGATCTGCTCGCGGCCGCCTTTGGCGGCACGGTCCGCGACCGGCGCGCCGAGTGGCTCGCCGGCGCCGAGCGCTTCGTTCGCCAGGCGCGTGACACGGCCCGCAGGCGCCGCTGATGTTCCATTTCGCCTGGCCCTGGATGATCCTGCTCGCACCCCTGCCCTGGGTCCTCAGGCGGGTGCTGCCGCCAAGCGGGGCGCGCGGCACGGCGCTGTACGTGCCGATGGCGGCCGAGCTGGCCGCCGCCGGATCCGGTGCCCCGCGGGCCCCGCGGGCCGACGCCGTGCTGCTGACGGGCACCTGGCTGCTGCTCATCCTGGCGGCGATGCGACCCCAGTGGCTGGGCGAGCCGGTCCCGGTGCACACGGTGGGCCGGCAGATCATCCTGGCGGTCGACTGCTCCGGCTCCATGGCCACCCAGGACATGGGCGCAGGGGCGAGCCGGCTGCAGGTGGTGCAGCAGGTCGCCGGCCGGTTCATCAGCGACCGGCACGGAGATCAGGTCGGATTGATCCTGTTCGGCACCCGACCCTATCTGCAGGCGCCGCTCACCGGGGATCTCGGCACCGTGCACCGTTTCCTCGACCAGGCGATGGTCGGTGTCGCCGGTCCGCAGACCGCCATTGGCGATGCCATCGGGCTGGCGATCAAGACGCTGCGGCAGGACAACCGCTCGGCGCGCACGCAGCGCCAGCCGCTGATGATCCTGCTCACCGACGGGGGCAACAATACCGGAGTGATGCCGCCGCTCGAGGCAGCGCATCTCGCCGCGCAGACGGGACTGCGCATCGACACGATCGGAGTGGGCGCGGCGGTGCGCCAGACCTTCTTCGGCACCAGCGGCAACACCGACCTCGATACGCGTCTGCTCAAGCAGATCGCCCGGATCACTGGCGGGCGCTACTTCCGCGCCACCGACCGCGGAGCGCTGCGCGCCGTCTACCGACAGATCAACCGCCTCGAACCGGTGGCCGGCGACCGGCGCTGGCTGCGCCCGGCCACGGAATGGTTCGGCGTACCGCTGGCGCTGGCGCTGCTGCTGAGCGTCGCGGCGTCGTGGCGCATGACGGAGCGTGCGTAACGCCATGGCACACACCGTCCACTTCCTGCATCCGCTGTGCCTCGTGGCGCTGCCGCCGCTGTGGGCACTCGCAGCCTGGTTCGCACGCCGACGCGGGCGCGACGGCGCCTGGCCGCGGTTGGTGGATGCCGAACTGCTGCCGTTGCTGCGTCTCGGCGGCAGCGCCGGGGGCGGCCGCTCACCGTGGCCCCTCATTGCCTCAGTGTGGACCCTCGCAGTGATCGCGCTCGCCGGCCCGAGCTGGCAGCGCCAGTCGACGGCCGCTTATCGCCTGCCGGCCGCGTGGGTGATCGCGCTGCAGCTCTCGCCGTCCATGGAGGCAAGCGACCTGCCGCCAAGCCGTATCGCACGCGCGCGCTTCGCAGTCGATGATCTGCTGTCGGCCGCACACGATGCACGCGTGGGTCTGGTGGCGTTTGCCGGCGAGGCCTACGCCGTCTCCCCGCTGACCACGGACGACGCCACGGTGCGCAATCTCAGCCGCGCGCTCTCGCCCGGTCTGATGCCCGAGCATGGCGCACGACTCGCACCGGCGCTCCAGAGCGCGGCGCGGTTGCTCAAAGCGTGGGCCGGCCGCGACCGACAGATCATCGTGTTGATGGACAGTGTGCACGATCCGGCGCGCGCGATGCAGACGGCCGCGGCACTGCACCGGGCCGGCATCGTCGTCAACGTGGTCGGCGTCGGAACGACGGGCGGTGCCCCGGCGCCGGACGGCAGCGGCGGTTTTCGGCGCGGACCGGATGGCAAGGTGTGGTTGACGCGACTCGATCCCAACGTGCTCGGCCAGATCGCCGCGGCCGGCGGCGGCGAGTTCGTTCCGCTCGCGCAACTACCCCGGTTGATCGCCGACCTGCACGCGCAGGGACTGCGCAGCCTCGGCAGCGCGCGCGCCGCACCGCGCGTGCGCCTCTCGGACTGGCTCAATGACGGCATCTGGCTGCTGCCGCTGATCTTGCTGCTGGCAGCGCTGGTGGCGCGGCGAGGGTGGGCATGAGGCGCGCCGCTGCCGCAGTGCTGTTGACCTGCCTGGCGAGTGCACCGGCGCTCGCCGGCGTCTGGGGGAATCTCTGGCAGACTCCCGATCAGCAGGGTGAAGCGCTGCTCGCGGCCGGCCGGCCGGGGCAGGCTGCCACGCGCTTCTCCAGTGCGCGGCGCAAGGCTTATGCGGACCTCGAGGCCGGGCACTATGCGCAGGCGGCCCGACTGCTCGATCCCTACCGGGACGCGACCTCGGAATACAACCGCGGCAACGCACTGGCGCACCTCGGACATCTGCGTGGAGCACTGGCGGCTTATGAGGCTGCCCTGAAGCGGGCCCCACATGATGCGGACATCCGGCACAACCGCGACCTGGTCGCGCGCATGCTTGCGCGCCATCCGCCACCGCCGGGCAGCCCGGGCCAGCAATCGCAGCCGGGCCGCTCCGGGGGCGGCAGCTCCGGACAGTCCGCAGCCGCAGGCGCGCAGCACCCCGGAACGCAGTCACAGAGCGCCCAGGGCGCGAACCCGGGAAGCGGGCCGAATGCGGCAAGCCGCTCACCGGCACGCACCGCACCCACATCGACACGCGGCGCGGGACGCTCCGGTCAGGGTGCCCCGCCGCCAAGTGGCTCCATGGAGCGATCGCCCGCAGACACCGCCGCCACCGACGGCGCCGGGCACCCGCGCACCGGCAGCCCGGGACAGGCGCGCCGCGATGCGGCCGCCGCCGCAGCCATCGCACGCCAGCAGCAGCATGGCGGTCAAGGCCCCAATACGACCCCGGCGAGCCGACCGGGCACGCACGGCCCCGTGGCCAGCGTGCGGCCCGGTCCCAACACCGGGCGCTCTGCACCGGCGAAACCGCGCAGCGAGAAGGCCCTGGCACTCGATCAATGGTTGCGCCAGATTCCGAATGATCCGGCCGGACTGCTGCGCCGGAAGTTCCTGATCGATTACATGATGCGCCACCCGCAGAGGAACCCATGAGGGGACGTATTGCCGGGGCCCTGCTGGCGCTGTGTCTGTGTGCGGCCGGCGTGCCGGCCCGGGCGACGATCACTGCCGCGCTCAGTGACAGCCGGATTGTCGCTGGCACGACGGTACAACTGACACTGACCTACGACGGGCTCACCACGAGCGACCCCGACCTAAGGCCGCTGCGCCGGGACTTCGACATTCTGGGGCGAAGCTCCAGCACCAGCGTTCAGCTCGGCACCGGCGGCAGCTCCGAGACCAGTCAGGTCGTGCTGACCCTCGCGCCGAAGCGCGCCGGGGCGCTGACCGTTCCACCGCTTTCCTGGGATGGCGAGCGCAGTCCGCCGCTCGCACTGCAGGTCACGCCCGCCACGGGAAGCGCCTCTGCCGCGCACGGCCCGGCAACGCAGGCGCCCGTATTCATCGTCAGTCGCGTGACGCCGGCGCAGCCCTACGTGCAATCGCAGGTGCGACTGACCGTGCAGATCTACACCGCCGAACCGTTGTATCACGGTAGTTTGGATTTCTCGGGCAACGGCGCCGTCCTCGTCAAGCAGCTCGGCGCCGATCAGTACGGCAATGCTCTGCGCGCCGGGCGGACCTATCAGGTCATCACGCGCCGCTTCGTGTTGTTCCCGCTGCGCAGCGGTCGCATCCAATTGCCGGGCCCGCTGCTCGACGCCGACGTCGCCGCGACGCAGCGCAATCCGGCCTGGAGCGGCAATCCGTTCAGCGGCTTCTTCGGCGGCATGCTGCAAACGCTGCATCCGATCGAGACGCGCGGCGATCCGATCGTTCTGACGGTACGTCCGCGACCCGCCAGCGCCGTCGGACCGGACTGGCTGCCGGCGAGTCACCTCACGCTGAGCGCCCAGTGGACCCCGCAGTCGCTGCGTGCTCAGGCCGGCGACCCGCTCACGGTCACAGTGGATCTGCAGGCCACGGGCCTGACCGGCGCACAGCTGCCGGACCTGTCGCGCCGGCTCGCGCCGCCCGCCGGCCTGCGCGCCTATCCCGACCAGGCCAAGCTCACCGACACGGAACAGGGCCGCAGCATCGTAGGCAGCCGCGATCAGACCATTGCGTTCATCGCACGCCGACCTGGTCGCTATGTGTTGCCGGCCGTCACCGTGCGGTGGTGGGACACCCGCGCGAACCGCCCCGAACTCGCAACGCTGCCGTCACAGACCCTCCTCATCCTGCCCGCGCCGGCCACTGCACCGCCTGCCACAACGAGCACAGCCGCTACCGCGGGCGCGACGGCACACACTGCGCCGCCACCGGCGTCAGCGTCCCGCCGCGCGCCATCTCGCCGGGTACCGCAACACACGCTCTGGCCATGGCTGAGCGCAGCGCTGGGCGCACTGTGGCTCGCAACCGTGGGCGCCTGGCTCTGGTCGCGCCGCCGCCGGCACCGGCCGCGCACGGCGGCGCCTGCGCAGCGAGCGGCTCCGCCCGACGCCAAGGCCGAACAGAGCGCCTTCCGGGAGGCGTGCGCGCGCAATGACGCCCGGGCCGCTCGCCGACATCTGTTGCATTGGCTGGCAGCCGCCTGGGGGGTACCCGCGACGAGTCTCGGTCCGCTCGCGGCGGTTAACCACGACCCGCGCCTTGAGGCGCAACTGCGTGAGCTCGAGCAGGCGTGCTACGGTGGCGGGGACTGGCAGGGTGCGCCGCTTGCCGAGGCACTGCGCGAACTGCCTCCGCGATCCGGCGCGGCGGGGAAACCCGACCAGACGATTCCGCCGCTGTACCCGTAACCTTCAGGCAACTCCGTAGCGCTGCCGGTAGGCCTTGAGCGCCGCGAGTTCCTCGGCGCTGACGGCCGGCCCGCCGGGGCGGGAGAGCGCCGCGATCAGATCGACCAGGGTGAGCACGCTCAGGCACTTCAGACCCTGCTCGCGCTCGATCTCCTGCGTCGCGCTCAGCTCACCGCGACCGCGCTCCTGCCGGTCGAGCGCAAACACACATCCCACGGGCTGCGCGCCCGCGGCGCGAATCAGCTCGAGCGACTCACGCACCGCGGTGCCGGCGGTCACCACATCGTCGATGACGAGCACGCGGCCGGCGAGCGGCGCGCCGATGAGATTGCCGCCCTCCCCGTGGGTCTTGGCCTCCTTGCGGTTGAACGCGTAGGGCACGTTACGTCCGTGGTGATCGAACAGCGCGGCCGCCGTGCTCGCCGCCAGCGCGATGCCCTTGTAGGCAGGCCCGAACAGCATGTCGAATCCGAGGCCTGAGGCGCTGATCGCCGCGGCGTAACAGCGGCCGAGCACGGCAATTGCCTCGCCGTCGCTGAACAACCCGGCATTGAAGAAATACGGGCTCTCCCGGCCGGACTTCAGGGTGAACTGCCCGAAGCGCAGTGCGCGGCGCGCGAGCGCCAGTTCGATGAATTTGAGCTGGTGGTCCTGCATAGCGCATATCATTGTCCGATGCGCCCTCACACCGTCAACCGTCCGGAGGGGGTATTTTGACCCCCGCCCCCGCCACCCGCGGCGGGCTGATTGCCCGCTGGTGGCGCTCGGCCGCGATCTACCGCCAGCCGCGCGTCATCGCCATGCTGTTTCTCGGTTTTTCGAGCGGCCTGCCGTTCCTGCTGGTGTTCTCGACGCTCACGGTCTGGCTGCGCCAGGCGGGTATCGAGCGCGCCACGATCGGCATGTTCGCCTGGGTGGGCATCGCCTATTCGTTCGAGTTCGCCTGGTCGCCGGTGGTCGATCGGCTGCGTCTGCCGCTGCTGCACCGGCTGCTGGGACAGCGTCGCTCGTGGATGCTGCTGGCGCAGATCGGGGTCGGACTCGGCCTCGCCCGGGTAGCGGCCACCCAGCCGGCCGCTGCGATCGCACCGACCGCCGGGGCGACGCTGTTCGTGGCATTGTGCTCGGCCACTCAGGACATCGCCATGAATGCCTGGCGCATCGAGTCGGTGCCATTGCCGATGCAGGGCGCCATGGCGGCCACCTACCAGGTCGGCTACCGCATCGCCATGATTGCGGGCGGCGCCGGCGCGATCGCGATCGCGGCCGGATTCGGCTGGCATGTGAGCTACGCGACAATGGCCGCGCTGACCGGTGTCGGCATCGTCACAACGCTGCTGGTGCGCGAGCCCGTCCCGCCGGTGACGCGCGCCGAGCAGCAGCGCGAGACCCGCGTCGTCGAGTGGCTGGAGCGGCGCTCGCATTGGCCGAAATCGCTGCAACGCATCGGCGAGTGGTTCATCGGGGCGGTTATCTGTCCGATGACGGAATTCTTCGGTCGCTTCGG
Source organism: Pseudomonadota bacterium (assembly GCA_021815925.1). Lineage (GTDB taxonomy): Bacteria > Pseudomonadota > Gammaproteobacteria > Steroidobacterales > Steroidobacteraceae > 13-2-20CM-66-19. The sequence goes on from JAKAZL010000023.1 coordinate 22,133, forward strand.
TGCGCGGGTTGCGCTCGCGGCGCTCGCCTTCTTCGGCCTGTATCAACTGGCCGAGTTCGCGATGGGAGCGATGGCCAATCCGTTCTACATCGATCATCACTACACGCTCGAGCAGATTGCGCTGGTCGGCAAGGTGTGCGGCTACACGGTGGGGATCGCGGGGGTGTTCCTGGGCGGGGTGCTGGTGGCGCGCATCGGACTTGCCCGCTCGCTGGCCGTCGGCCTGGGCGCCTCCCTGCTGTCGAACCTGAGCTACGCGCTGCTCGCCACGACCCACACCGCGACGCTGCTCGGACTCGGCATCGCCAATGGCATCGACAATCTGGCGCTGTCGCTGCAGGGGGTGACGCTGGTCGCCTTCATGTCCAGCCTGACGAGCCCGCGCTACACCGCGACCCAGTATGCGCTGTTCGCTTCGCTGTTCGCGCTCACCGGCAAGACGCTGGAGGGTACCTCGGGCTTCGTGGTGCAGCGGATCGGCTACGTGCACTTCTTCCTCTACACCGCGAGCCTGACCCTCCCGGCGGCCGTCTTGCTCGTCTGGCTGTGGCGCAGGATTCCACAGGTCAGCGCCGCCGAGCCGCTGCTCGCGAGCGGTTCGACCGAGCCCATCGATGCCGGCCCCGGCTGAGATCGACCTGGAGCGCGTGATCTGCCGCCTGGCGGATCTGGAGGAGACCGGCGCGCGCGCCTTCCGCCTCGGCGGCGGTGACTGGCCGCTGCGGGGCTTCGTGGTGCGCTGCGGCACCACCGTGCACGGTTACGTCAATCACTGCCCGCATGCCGGCCATCCGCTCGATCTGCGGCCGCATCATTTTCTGACACCCGACCGGGCACTCATCGTCTGCGCCTCGCACGGCGCACTGTTCGACAGGCAGTCCGGGCAGTGCATCGCCGGCCCGTGCCCCGGCCAGCGGCTGCGCTCGATCGCGCTCACCGTGACGGACGGACTGATCCTGCTTGCCCCGGATGTGGATATCGCAGCGCTCGCCGCAGCGGCGTCCTGATCACTCGAACAGATCGAGCCCATCGAGCGGGCTGGCGCGCGGAGTCGACTCCTCGCCGGGCGCCTCGCCCCCGGTGGGCAACTCGTCGTCGCCGTCCACGTCCACCGATCCGCTCCAGTCCTCCGGTGGCTCCGCGGCCTCAATCAGACCGTCGTCCCACTGCGCTTCCCAGTCCTCGCGATCCATCTCCTCGACGGTGCCGTCGAAATGCTGGATATCGATGGTCGCGTCGTCCTCGTTGATCGCGACCACCTCGAACAGCTCGCCGCCGCTCAAGCGGTACCAATCACCAATACCCGGCTGTGGCGCGACCATGGACAAACCTCCCCGCCGCGCCTTTGCCCCGTGGCGCCGCGGTGTCTCGGTCCCGCGGGCGGACCGCACGATGCGCCCGGCGGTCGCGAAGCTGGTATCCTGCGACGCCGAGCGAGGGACGGCATCCATGTTGCGCCTCGTCCGAGCCCCTTTCAAGAACGGAAAGCCCGCCGCCCATGCTCGAGGAACCGCTGAAATTCTTCGTGGTGTTCTTCGCGGTGGTGGAACCGGTCTCGCTGCTGCCGATTTTCAGCGGCCTGACCCAGGGCGCCAGCCGCGAGTACCGTCACCGGATGGCGGTGAAGGCCACCGTCGTGGCGGCTTTGATCCTGGCTTTCTTCGCCCTGGTCGGCGCCCCGTTCCTCGCCCTCATGGGCATCAGCCTCGGAGCCTTCCGCATCTTCGGCGGCGTGCTGCTGTTCCTGCTCGCCCTCGAGATGGTCTTCGCCCGCGAGTCGGGCAGTCGCACCACGAGCGATGAGCAGGCCGAGAGCCAGCGCCGGGCGGACATCTCGGTGGTACCGCTGGCATTTCCGTTCATATCCGGACCCGGCGCCCTCGCCACCGTGCTGTTGTGGTTCGGCCCGGTGCACCTGTTCCGTCACCCGCTGCTGTTCCTCAGCCTGTTTGTGGCCGTGGTGCTGGTGTTGGCGATCTCGCTGGTGATCATGTGGCTCGCCGAGCCACTGATGCGCATCATCGGCGTCACGGGCGTGAACGTGGCCGGTCGACTCTTCGGCGTGGTCCTCGGCGCGCTTGCCGTACAGTTCGTCGTAGACGGCTTGCGGGCCGTATTCGTGCTGCGCGGCGGCTGAGCGGCCGGCCCGCCGGACGGTCAGACGCGCGCGAACGCCAGATCCCACACCGGGTGGCCGAGACGCGCGCCGCGCCGCTCGAAGCGCGTCGCGGCGCGCTCTGGCGGTCGAGCCACGAAGCCACCCTGCGGCGAGAGATTGCGCAGCCGTGCCTCGGCGTTGAGCGTGCCGAGCATCTCCTCGGCGTACGGGGACCAGTCGGTCGCCAGGTGCACCACGCCCCCCGGCTTGAGGCGCTCGGCGAGCAGACCCACAAACGCGGGTTGAATCAAGCGCCGCTTATGGTGACGCTTCTTCGGCCAGGGGTCCGGAAAGAGCACCAGAATCTCATCGAGACAGGCCGTCGGCAGCAGCCGTTCGAGCACTTCGACCGCGTCATGGCAGATGAGGCGGACGTTCGTCAGGCCCTGCGTCTCCAGACCGAGCAGCACGCGCCCCACCCCGGGCCGGTGCACTTCGATGCCGAGGTAATCCCGCTGCGGATGTGCCGCGGCCAGCGCCAGGAGATTCTCGCCGTTGCCAAAGCCAATCTCGGCTGTACGGGGCGCACTGCGGCCGAACAGCGCATCGAGGTCGAGCGGTCCGTGCGGATCGACCCCGAACTTCGGCCAAAGCACCTCCAGCGCGCGCTCCTGGGCCGCCGTGATGCGCCCGGCACGCGTGACGAAGGAGCGGATCGCGCGGGATGGATGATCGGTGGCGTTCAACCGCACGCCACTAGCTGACGATCGGCAGGCTCAGCGCCTTCCAGGCAACGATGCCGCCGGCCATGTGCGCGGCCGGCTGACCGGTCGAGCGGCGCAGTCGCGCCGCCGTCAACGAGCGACCGCCCGCGGCGCAATAGAACACCACGGCCCGAGCGCCGTCGGCCGGCAGATGCGCCGCATCGAACGTCGAGAGCGGGTACAGCAGTGCGCCGGGAATGCGCTCCCGGGCGTACTCGTCCGGCTCGCGCACGTCGATCAACAGGATCCGGCCCTCATCGAGCAGGCTCTGCACGTCCTGGGGCACATACTCGATGACCCCGTCTATGGTGACTCTGTTCATTGGCGTGATTCTAGCCGGTCCGCGAATCGAGGTCGCGCTCCTCGAGCGCCGGCAGGCGTTCCTGCACCAGCGCGGCGACCAATGCGTAATCGATGCCGCCGTCGGCGAGCCGCTCACGATCGAGCTGCTCGAGGATCGCCGCCTGGAGCTCCCCGCGGCGCAGCGCCTCGCGATAGGGAATCTGCGGATGAAAGGTCACCATCGAGTAGCGGGGAATGAACCGCTGCGGAAATCTGCGCTCGAGCTCGAACGCCAGCTGCTGCAGGCGCGTGAAGCGGACATCGCGCACCCGTTCGCGCATTTCCTCGTAATTCTCCAGCGCCATACGCGCGATCGCCTCGGTGTCGGGACGGCGATCCAGCTCGAATTGCTCGAAAAGCGCCGCCCAATCCCCGCCGCGCTCGAGCATCTCATCGAGTCGGCTACAGTCCTCGAATGCAGCGTTCATGCCCTGGCCGTGAAACGGTACGATCGCGTGGGCGGCATCGCCGAGCAGCAGCGCCCGGCCGCCGAGGTGCCAGCCGCGCGCGTGCACCGTGGCGAGCTGCCCTTGGGGATTGCGGCGATAGTCCGCGCAGAGTGCCTCGTGATAAGACTCGAGGTCGGGAAACTGCTCGGCGAAAAAGCGGTGCAGCGCCTGCTCCTCGCTGAGCGCGGCGAAACTCACCGGCCCCACGCGCGGCAGGAACAGAGTCAGGGTAAAGGTGCCCCCGGGATTGGGCAGCGCGATGAGCATGAACCCGCCACGCGGCCAGATGTGCAGCGCACCGGGGTCGAGGACATGCCGACCCGCAGGTCCGGCCGGCAGGGTCATCTCCTTGTAATCGTGCCCGAGCGGCTCGATGCGCACCGCGCAGACCCCGGCCTCGACGAGGCTCGAACGCACCGCGGAACCCGCGCCGTCGGCCGCGATCAGCGTCTCACCATCGAGCACGGACGGCTCGCCCGTGCGCTCATCGACGCAGCTCAGGGCGTGGGTGCGTGGGTCGAGCCCCAGACACCGTTGGTTGAAGCGCAGTAAGACGCCGGCCCGCTCGGCGGCACCGAGCAACACCCGATTGAGCGCACCGCGCCCGATGGAGAAGTTGACCTCCTCGGGGCGCTGGCCATACGACTGCAGGGTCGACTCGCCCGAGGGCGCATGCAGCATCCGCCCACGCATCGGCAGCAGCAGCGGCGCGACGTCCGCGAACACGCCGGCGCGCTCAAGCGCCCGGATCCCGCGAGCCGAAAGCGCCAGATTGATCGAGCGGCCGCCGTCCGCCCGATCGGCACGCGGATCGCCTCGCCGCTCGAGCAGAACCACCGACACTCCGCGCCGTGCGAGCAGCACCGCGATGAGCGGCCCGGCGAGCCCCGCACCGACCACCGTGACGGAGCGCCGTATTGCGGCGCTCATACCGTGCGCAGCGCCTCCTCGAGGCGCATCACGAAGTGAAAGACGTCGGCATAGGCGTTGTACAGCGGAGCGGCGGACGCGCGAATGATGTCCGGCTCGCGCCAGTCGCAGATCGCGCCCTGAGCGTTGAGCCAGCGGAAGATCCTCCGAGCCCGCCCGGGATCAGCGCCGATGCGCAGCGAGAGCTGCGCGCCGCGCGCCGCGATCGAGTGCGGCGTGATGACGCGCACCTCGGGCAGGCGCGCCTCGAGAAGCTGCGCGAAGAAATCGGTGAGCGCGATCGACTTTTCGCGCAGCCGCTGCACTCCGGCCTCGCGGAACAGGGCGAGCGAGGCGATCAACGGCGCGGCTCCGAGCACCGACTGGTTGCTCAGCTGGAACCCCGCCGCGCCCCGGGCGGCCCTGAACGCCTGCGGCATCTGGAATCGCGTGGCGAGCTCGTGCCCCCACCAGCCGGCGAGCCGCGGCCGATCGCTCAGCTGGTGCCGCCGGTGCACGAAGCAGCCCCCAGTGGCACCCGGACCGGCATTGAGATACTTGTAGCTGCACCAGACGGCAAAGTCGGCATCGAGTTCCCGCAGCGGATAGGGCATGTTGCCCGCCGAGTGCGCCAGGTCGAAGCCCACGATCGCACCGGCGCCGTGCGCCGCGCGTGCGATGCGCGCCAGGTCGAACGACTGCCCCGTCAGATATTGCACGCCGGGCCAGAGCACCAGCGCAATCTGTTCCCCGCGCGCCCCGAGCAGCGACTCGAGGTCTTCCTCGCGCACGCAATCCTCGCCGGGCCGGGGCGACAGCTCGATCAATGCCTCGCCGGGGTCGACCCCGTGCCATTGCAGGTGGGTGGCGGCCGCATACCGGTCGGACGGAAAGGCGCCGGCCTCGATGAGGATGCAGCGCCGCCCGCCCGCAGGACGGTAGAAGCTCGCCAGCATCAACTGCAGATTGACGCTGAGTGAGTTCATGATCGCGATCTCCTCGGCCTGAGCACCGAGCAGTTCGGCGGTCGGTCCGGCGAGCGCGTCGTGGTAGGTGATCCAGGGTCGGCGCGCGTGCTCGTGGCCGAGCACGGCGAGCTGCTCCCAGTCCTCGAGCGCTGCGCAGACTTCGTCGCGGGCGGCGAGCGGCATCGGCCCCAGGGAGTGCCCGCCGAGGTAGATCGACGGCTCGCCCGACCGCGTGCGGGGTAAGGCGAAACGGCTGCGCAGCGCGCGCAGAGGATCGGCGGCGTCGCGCTCGAGTGCGTCCGTGAGGGTTGCGGACTTCACGCGACCTCGCCCGCCGGCGCTGCGCGGTGTCGATGATCGGTAGGGCCCCGCTTCAGTAGCAGCAGAATGGGCGCGACCACCACCACGAACAGCATCAGCGCCCAGAACACGTCATCGAAGGACATCATCAGCGCCTGGCGCTGCATGAGCGCGTAAATCTGGCCGATCGCCATGTGCGCCGCTGCCGCCGGCGGCACGCCATGCGCCGTAAAGGCGTGCGCGAGCGAGTGGACGGTATGCTCGAAGGCCGGGTTCAGCGGCTGCAGCCGCCCCACCAGGCGCGCCTGGTGGAACTGCTCGCGGCGCGCGAGCAGCGCCTGGACCATGGCAATGCCGATGCTGCCGCCGAGATTGCGCGCCACGGCGATCATGGCGGCGGCATTGCCGGTGCGATCCCCCGGCACGCCGACGTAGGCGGCGCTCATCAGCGGCACGAACAGGAACGGGATTCCGCCGGACTGCCAGGCACGGGCGTAGGCGATGTGATCGAAGGTCACCGTCACGCTGAAGCGCGACATCATCCACAGCGACACGGAGATGACCGCCAGCGCTCCGAGCATGAGGAATCGCGGCTGAATGCGTCCGGTCAGAACGCCCGCGAGCGGCATGGTCACCATGGTGATCATGCCGCCGAGCGTGAGTGCAAGACCGGCCTCCGTCGCGGTATAGCCGAGCACCTGCTGGGCGAACTGCGGGACGAACTGGGTCGTGCCGAACAGGATCACCCCGATCACCATGATGATGAGCGTTCCAACCGCGAAATTACGATGTCGGAACAGGCGCATCTCGAGCAGCGGCTCGCGCGCGATGAGTTCCCATACCACGAAACCGATGATGCAGACCGCGGAGATCACGGCCGCCGCTCGGATCAGTGGATCGGCGAACCAGTCATCCTGAACGCCGCGGTCGGTCATCACTTCCAGGAAACCCAGTCCGAGCGCAATGAGCAGCGCACCGGGCAGATCGAAGCGGATGCCGCGCGCCCAGCGCGCGCGCCGCTCCGTCACGAGCAGCGGAGGCTCATCGACGAACGCCTCCACCAGCGTGAGCGAGAGCAATCCGATCGGAACGTTGATGAGAAAGATCCAGTGCCACGAGTACTGGTCGGTGATCCAACCGCCGAGCAGCGGACCGAGCATTGGCGCCAGAATGACCGTGAACCCGTACACCGCCATCGCCTTGCCGCGCGAGGCCGGTGGAAACGTATCGATGAGCATCGCCTGCGTGACCGGCGCAAGTCCTCCGCCGCCGATGCCCTGGGCGATGCGCGCCACGATCAGGAAGGTCAACGAGGGGGCGAGTCCGCAGCACAGCGAGGCAATGGTGAACAACGCAACGCTGGTCATGTAATAGCGCTTGCGGCCGAACACGCCGGACAGCCAGCTGCTCATCGGCACGACCACCGCGTTGGCGATCAGGTAGCTGGTCAGCACCCAGGTCGACTGGTCGTAGCTCGCCGCCATGGATCCGGCGATGTGCAGCAGCGACACGTTGGCGATGGCGGTGTCGAGCACCTCCATGAACGCAGAAATCGAGATGATCGTGGCGATCAGCCAGGGACTGTGGCTGCCGGCGGCCGAGCGAGCCGGCGTCCAGAGGTGCTCGGCTGGGCCCCCTCGGCCTGGCGCGGGCATGTCACTCGATCCTGATCTTCGGCTCGACCGACATGCCCGGACCGAGCACGCAGTCGCGCGGCAAGGCGTCGAACAGGATCCGCACCGGAACCCGTTGCACGATCTTGACGTAGTTGCCCGTCGCGTTCTGCGGCGGCAGGAGATCGAACGCCTCGCCGGAGCCACGCTGGATCGATTGCACGTGTCCTTTCGCGTCGGCACCCGGACAGGCGTCGATCTTAATGCTGACGTGTTCGCCCGGGTGGATGACGTTCAGGTCCGTTTCCTTGAAGTTGGCCGTGACCCAGAGCCTGAGCGGCACGATCGCCATCAGCTGCTGGCCGGGTGTGATGTAGTTGCCGACCGCGACCGATTTCTGCGTCACGTGCCCGGTGCGAGCCGCCGCGACGGTCGTGTATTGCAGGTTCAAGCGCGCCGCCTTCACCTCGGCGCGCGCGCTCGCGACCCGGGCAGCGGCCCCGGCCAGCGCCGCCTGCGCGACTTTAATCTGTGCGCCGGCACCGATCACCCGCTGGTGCGCCGCGAGCGCCTCGGCGCTCGCACTGCGGGCGGCGGTGAGCACCTGGTCCATCTGCGTGCGGGCGACCGCGCGGGCGTTGCGCTTGTGCAGGAAGCGATAGCGCTGCAGGTCCGCGGCGGCGTTGGCGGCCTGTGCACGCGTGCTCGCATAAGTGGCGATTGCCTGGTGCAACGCGGCTTGCGCAACAGCGATATTGGCCTGCGCCTCGCTGAGCCCGGTCTTCGCCAGCCGCTCGGCGGCGAGAGCCTGCTGCAGCGCGACCCGATACGGTGTCGGATCGATCCGGGCGACGACGGTGCCGGCGGAAACCCGCTGATTGTCGGTCACGGGCACGGCGATGACCTGCCCGGGCACGCGCGCCGAGACCGCCAGAACTTGCGTATCGATGAATGCATCGTCGGTGCTGACGAAGTGGCTCTCGTACCACCAGCCGAACAGGGCCACGATCACGATGGCCACCAGCAGTGCCACTGCGGCGACGGTGAGTACGGCGCGTCCGCGCTGAGGCGGTGCGGGTGACATGGCCGCCTGAGCACCTGCGCCCGCTGGGGGTGCCGGTGCGTCGTTCGGGGTCGGAGCATCGGGCCGCGCGTCGCGCCCCGGAGGGGAGGTCGTCGAATCCATGGCGTTACAGCCTATCTTACGGTTCAGCGCGGCCATTTGCGCCCCCCGCGGGGCGACGCTGGATAATTCTTGACTTTACGACGCAGAGTACTTGACGGAAATGCTGAAGCCCCCTAGAGTGCGGCGCACATCAGTTTGCAGCCGGACTTCTCCGATGCGATCGAACACGCCGGTGGCCATGGACAGCCACGCGCTCGGAACTTTGAACTACATTCGCGCCTCGATCGAGGCCGCGGGTGCCTTCGCCGTGCCCGGCACCGCCGGCATCGCCATGGGCATGGTGGGACTCGCCGCTGCAGGGCTGGCCTACCTGCCGGCGCTCGGCGCGTACTGGCTGCTGATCTGGCTGATCGCGAGCGTCCTCGCAGCGGGGCTCGGGATCGTGCTGGTCGCGCGCCATCGGACGGGCGCCGGCCTGCCGTTGTACCGCGGACCGGCGCGCCGTTTCGTGCTCTGTCTCGGTCCGGCACTGCTCGCCGGCGTGGTGCTCACCGTCGTGCTTTATCACGCAGATCAGGCGCAGTTGATTCCCGGCACGTGGCTGCTGCTTTACGGCAGCGCCGTGCTGTCGGCCACTCTGCTCACCGCACCGGTGATGATGCGTCTGATCGGCACCATGGGGGCGTTGTTCGTGCTGCTCGGCGTGATCGCCTACGCGGCGGCCCCGGGCTGGCGCAACCTGCTGCTTGGTAGTGGCTTCGGCCTGCTGCACCTGGTGTTCGGCCTGCTGATCCGGCGTCTGGATGCCACGGGGGTCGAGGCATGAAGCCCAGTACCCGCCGGCAGGAGACCCCAATTCGCGCGCCGACGACCGAGAAGAGCGCCCCGCAGCCGGCGAGTACCGCGGACACGAAATTCGACCGGCTGGTTTACGAGCGCGTGCGGCTCGGCATCATGAGCGCCCTGGCGGTGAACGAGCCGCTGACCTTCAACGAGCTGAAGGCGCTGTTCGATGTCAGCGATGGCAATCTGAGCGCGCACGCCCGCAAGCTCGAGGAGGCCGGATACATCGAATGTGCCAAATCGTTCGCGGGACGTCGGCCGAAATCCGAGTACCGTCTCACGCCGGCTGGACGCCAGGCGCTGTACCGTTACCTCGATCACATCGAGGCGGTCATTAAAGCCACACGACGCTCATGAGCGCTGCGGGGAATTTTCACGTCGCCATCATCATGGATGGCAACGGCCGATGGGCGCAGCGGCGCGGCATGCCGCGCAGCGCCGGGCATGCGCAGGGCGCCAAGTCCGTCCGCCGCGTCGTGGAAGCGAGCGTACGGGCCGGAGTGCGCACACTCACGCTGTACGCATTTTCCGCGGACAACTGGGGCCGGCCGAGCCCCGAGGTCGACGCACTTCTGCGCCTGCTGCAGTGTTACCTCGCCAGCGAGACGCGGCGCTGCCTGCGCAATTCGGTACGCATCAACGTCATCGGCAGGCGTGATCGCCTGCCGGCAAGCCTGGTGCGCGCGATCGAGCAAAGCGAGCGCGCGACGGCGCACTGCACGCGCATGCGACTGCGGATCGCAGTGGATTATTCCTCCAAGCACAGCATCGTAGAGGCGGCGCGCCGCGCCGCGAGCGGCGGACTGTCGGCACAAAGTTTCGAATCATTGCTTGCGGAAGTCGACCACTCGGTTGCAGAGGTCGGCCCGGTGGATCTGCTCATCCGCACCGGCGGCGAGCAGCGCCTTTCGGACTTCCTGCTCTGGGACTGCGCTTACGCGGAATTGTATTTTACGGATGCGCTGTGGCCGGATTTCGGAGAAGCCGGCCTGCACGCTGCTTTAGAGGACTTCTCGAACCGCCATCGTCGCTTCGGCAAGGTGCTGGCCGAGACGGCCTGACCAAGCCGAGCTAGATGGCCGCGAAATCGCGCGCCGCGGCCGTCCATTCCGGCGCACTCTCCAGCGCCGCAGGAACCTGCTCGGGCTGCTCGACGATCTGCCACATGCCCAGATGTCGCTCGTCCATGAAGCGCTCACGCACGGACGCCTCAAGCACCGAGCGCAACGGCTCGAAGTAGCGACGGGTGTTCACCAGCACGATGGGTCCGAGAAAAAGCCCAAGCCGCTTCAGCGTCACTGCTTCAAACAGCTCTTCCAGGGTTCCGCTGCCCCCCGGCAGCGCGATGGCAGCCTGGGCTCCCGTGAGCATCAGGTGCTTGCGTGTGCGCATGTCCTCGACGAGCTTCAGTTCCGTAAGCCCCCGATGACCCCATTCGAGGTCCGCCATGAAGCGTGGCAGGATGCCGACCACGCGCCCTCCCCGGTGGAGCGCGCCGTCGGCCAAGGCCCCCATGGAGCCCACCGCGCCGCCTCCGTACACGATGGCGATGCCCTGTTCCGCCAGGACTTCGCCCAGCCGATATGCAGCATGCCGATACTCCGGATGAGCGCTGCGGCTTGAGGCGCAGTAGACGCACACCGATCGATCGAACCGGCGTTCCGGGCTGACGCTCACGGCGGATGGCGCTCCTTTGGTCTACGAAGCTCGGCTTGCATACTGCTCTCCCCGGCATTGATGCAGCATCTTCCGCAACGCGGCGAGCGCCCGCAAGAGGATGCCCTGGGCCCGCGGGTCGGGCCGACCCGCTCCCCAGCCATCAGAGCGTGACCAGCCACGCAAGAGAATTGCCAGGAGCCACCTGGATTCCTTAATATCGCGGAACCCGTGCGGGTGTAGTTCAATGGTAGAACTGCAGCTTCCCAAGCTGCTAACGTGGGTTCGATTCCCATCACCCGCTCCATCTCCTTGGCAACGCCAGGCAAGCTGCGGCAATCGCCGCAGCGGCAAAGTTCTGATTGCTTGGGAAATTCCATGGCCAGCGCCCGTTCCTGCTGGCACGGGTCGTTGCCGTGGATTGCCGGGCATTGCCCCAGCATTCGCACCCATCGTCGCACTTGACTCGGACCGCATACTCCAAGTGCGAATCGGAGGCTGCGAGCGCCCCCGCAACTCGTCGCAAAGCAACGCAT
>JAKAZL010000024.1:0-3935 GCA_021815925.1 Pseudomonadota bacterium
TCGGAAATACGCGCCGTGATCATTCATCCGCACATGTTCCTCGCGACGCGTCAGGCGCGCGCCATTCTCAAGCGCGAAGTGCCGATGGCGGATTTCGTCTGGCAGACCGCCAACCTCGCGGGGTTCATCTCCGGCTGCTACACGGACGATCTGGACATGATCCGTGCCTCGTTCGAGGATGTGGTCATCGAGCCGCAGCGCCAGGCACTGATTCCGGGCTTTGCGGCCGTGCGCGCCGCGGCGATCGGCGCCGGGGCGCTCGGCTGCTCGATCTCAGGGGCGGGGCCGACGCTGTTCGCCTGGGCCTTGCAGAGGCAGGCGGACGAGGTGCTCGCGGCGATGCGCGCCCCGTTGCTGGCGGCCGGCACGCAGGTCGATGAGTGGATCGTCGACCTGCGCAGCAGCGAGGGTGCGCGCGTGGTGGCCAGCGGTTGACGGGACGAGCGAGGGCAAGGGGCATGCGGTTTCGTAGCACCCGCGATGAGCGGTTGACGGTGGGATTCAGTGAGGGGCTCGAGCAGGGACTCGCGCCGGATGGGGGGCTGTACGTGCCGCAGCAGTGGCCGCAGCTGTCCCTGTTGGAACTGGCCACGGCGGGGCGGCAGGGGCTCGCACCGCTCGCCGAGCGGCTGATCGGGCCATTTGCCGCCGGCGATGTACTCGCCGGGTCGCTCGGGCAAATCTGCGCCGAGGCGTTCAATTTTCCGGCACCGCTGGTCCCCCTCGAGGGCGATCGGCTCGGTGTGCTCGAGCTGTTCCACGGGCCGACTGCGGCCTTCAAGGACTTCGGCGCGCGTTTCCTCGCGGCGTGCCTCACCCGGTTGCGCGCCGGACAGTCCCGGCCGCTCACCATCCTGGTGGCGACCTCGGGGGATACCGGCGGGGCGGTGGCGGCGGCGTTTCACGGCCGGCCGGGCATCGAAGTCGTGGTGCTCTTTCCCAAGGGTCTGGTGTCCCCGACCCAGCAGCAGCAGCTGACCTGCTGGGGCGGCAACGTGCACTCGTTCGCGGTGCGCGGGACGTTCGACGATTGTCAGCGGATGGTCAAGCAGGCCTTCCTCGATGAGCGGCTGCGCGCGGCGCGTACGCTCTCATCGGCCAACAGCATCAATCTTGGCCGACTGCTGCCGCAGGCCTCGTACTACGCGGCGACGAGCCTCGCGCTGGCGGGTGCGGGCGGTGAGCCGGTATCGTTCATTATCCCGAGCGGCAACCTCGGCAACGCGCTGGCGTGCATCTGGGCACGTCGGGTCGGGCTGCCGATCGGTGAGGTGGTGCTGGCGCACAACGCCAACCGCACCGTGCCGGACTTTCTTACCGACGGGCAGTGGCAGCCGCGTCCGAGTGTTGCAACGCTCGCCTCGGCGATGGACGTCGGCAATCCGAGCAACATGGAGCGGCTGCGAGCGCTGTATCCGCAGCTCGAGGAGCTGCGCACGGCGGTGAGCGCCTGCAGCATCGAGGACGAGGCGATACGAGCGCGCATCGTCAGTGATTTCCGGCGCCTGGGACGGATCTGGTGCCCGCACACGGCGGTGGCCGCCGAGGCCTATGCGCGCTTGCCCGAGGCACGCCGCAGGGCCGGGCGCTGGGTGCTGGTGGGGACGGCGCATCCGGCCAAGTTCCGCGAGATCATCGAGCCGCTGATCGGGCAGACGGTGCCGGTGCCGCCGACGCTCGCCGCGCTGTTCGCCCGCGCGAGCCAGTTCCGCGAGATTGATGCCGATCTCGCGGCGTTGCGTGGCGCGCTCGCTGGCGAGGCGGCCTGAGGGATGAACGTGCGGCAGCTGTTGCGCCAGCCTTTTGTCCCCTGGGCGCTCCTGGCGCTGGGGCTGGTGCTGATCGTCTCAGCGGTGTGGCTGTTTCGCTGGCACCGTCGCCGCCGTGCGCGCCGGGCGCTGCACGGAGCGATCGCCGGGATCGGCGTGGAACACCTGATCGACATGTCCGTGCCCGACGGCATGGGCGGCGGCTATCACGTCGATTTTCTGCTGTTCAGTGCCCACGGCATCCTGATCGTCGATGTGCGCCAGGTGCGCGGTAACATCTTTGGCGGCGATCAGATGGCCGAGTGGACCGTCATGGACGGGCCGCAGCGCTTCACCTTCGTCAATCCGCAGAGCGGCCTGTACGACCGGGTCGCCGCGGTTCGTGCCATCGCCGGCGATGTGCCGATCGAGGGGCGGGTGGTGTTCACCGGCGGAGGGCGCTTCCCGAAGGGACTGCCCAAGTGGACCGTGATGCTGGAGGAGCTCGGCACCGAATTTCCCGCGCTCGAGCCGGACGTCACGGCCACCATGCTGGATCACTACCGCACTGGCTGGGAGCGGCTGCGCGCCGCGGTCCGCCCGAGCGCAATGGCGCACATGCGCTGAGGCTGGGCGTGCCCGCTCAGCGGCGCGGGGCCCGAGCGTGGTCGGCGAGCACCAGTGCCACGCAGGCGGTGAGCTTCTCGGCGTAATCCAGATGCAGGAACTCGTTGGGCCCATGGGCATTGGCGTGTGGGCCGAGCACGCCGGTGATGAAGAACTGGGTGTTCGGAAAGCGTTCCCCCAGCATGCCCATGAACGGAATGGTTCCGCCGCAGCCGACGTGCACGGCGCCGTGCCCGTAGATGAGCCGCGAGGCCGCGTCGATCGACTTCTCGAGCCACGGTGCGAACGACGGGGCGTTCCAGCCCGCGGTGGGCGCGCCCGGTGAGAAGCGGATCTCGGCGCCGTACGGAGGGTCGCGCTCGAGGGTGTCTTTGATCGCCCGGGCCGCACGCACGGGATCGCAGGTCGGCGGCAGGCGCAAGGAGAGCTTAAGGGTCAGTGCCGGTAACAGCACGTTTCCGGCCGACAGGGTGGGGGGCAGACCATCCGCGCCGGTCACCGAGAGCGTCGCCTTCCAGGTGCTGTTGATCAACAGCTCAACCGGGTCGTCGCTGACCGCGCGCACGCCCTGTGCCCAGGGGAGCTTGCCCGCGACCGAATCGCCGAGTACGCGCGCGGCGGTGCGCATCTGCTCGAGCCGGTCCGCCGGGATGCTGACCGTGAGTTCCGGCGGCTTGAGCGTGCCGTCGCTCGGCTGCTCGATGCGCGAGAGCAGCTGCCCGACGATGCGAAACGGATTTGGCGCGATGCCGCTCGCCATGCCCGAGTGCACGCCTTCCTCCAGTACCCGCACGCTGAGCTCACCGACCAGGTTGCCGCGCAGCGAGGTGGTGCACCAGAGCTGCTCGTAGTTGCCGCACTCTGCATCCAGGCACACCACGAGCGAAGGCTCCCCGAGCGCCTCGCCGAGCTTCTCCAGGTGCGCGGGCAGATCGACGCTGCCGCTTTCCTCACAGGCCTCGATCAGGATCACGCAACGCGCGAGCGCCACGTGCTGCGCCTTCAGGGCGGCGATCGCTGCGAGCGAGCTGAACAGCGCATAGCCATCATCCGCCGCACCGCGTCCGTAGAGCTTGCCCTCGCGCAGGACCGGCTCCCAGGGTCCGAGACCCGGGTGCCAGCCGGTGAATTCCGGCTGCTTGTCGAGGTGACCGTAGAGCAGCACGCAACCGGGGAGTTCGCCGGGCACATCGACGAGCAGCACCGGGGTGCGGCCCGGCAGGCGCATCAGCTCGACCTTCATGCCCGGGATCGCTTGCGTCCGGCACCAGTCGGCCATCAGCTGCGCGGCCGCCTCCATGTGACCGTGCTGTTCCCACTGCGGATCGAACAGCGGCGACTTGTTCGGAATGCGTACGTAGGCGGCCAGGCGCTCGACGATCGAGTCGCGCCAGGCGGCGGCGATGTGTTCACGGAGCTTGTGCACGTCCACCGGACATCTCCCGGGATTGGCGAGGGCCCGCAGCAACGGGGCGGCGGACATCGCCGCGCTCCTTCGCCGCCGGTGCGCGGATTATGGGAATGGCCCTGCGCGTGTGCAAGGGCGCACGGGCCGGGGGG
>JAKAZL010000024.1:4035-9666 GCA_021815925.1 Pseudomonadota bacterium
TCAGCGAGCTCTGCCAGGAGCGCATCGGTGAGCTGTACGGCGTGATGCGGATGCACGCCCGCGGTGGCGAACAGCCGTCCGGGGTGCGACTGCGCCAGCTCGATCGCCCTACGGGTGCTCGGTCCGCACGAGCCAGTGACGATCATCTGCGCGACACCGGCGGCGTGCGCGCGTGCAATGACGGCCTCCCGATCGGCGTCGTAGCTGTCATGGGCGAGATTGATGCCGATATCGATCAGAGTGGGCGGGGGCATGGAGGCGGACATCTAGCTCGGTGGACGCGGGCGCTCAGTATCGACGAATCGGGCCGCGCGCGGCAGTACACCCGCCCGCAGGTCACCCCGTCGTCTGCGCCGGCTCAGGCCCAATCCGGCGCGTTGCCGGGCTTCCACTTGATGCTGCAGCCGATGCTGGGGTGCTGCGAGTCGATGGGCCGGCCGGCAAGGAGCGCCTCGGCCGCCGCACGCAGCTCCGCGCCGCTCACCGGGACCTGGTTGCCCGGCGAGCTCGCATCGAAGCGACCCCGGTAAACCAGCCGACGTTCGGCATCGAAGAGGAAGAAATCCGGTGTGCAGATCGCCTCGTACGCGCGTGCCGTGCGCTGCGTCGCGTCGATCAGGTAAGGAAAGCTGAAGCCCTTCTCGGCCGCAATCCGGGCCATGTGCGGCGGCGCATCATCCGGGTAGGCGCTCGAGTCGTTGGGATTGATCGCCGCGATCGCCAGACCCCGCGGGCCGTACTCACGGCCGAAGGCGACGAACTCGTCGAGGATGTGCTTGACGTAGGGGCAGTGATTGCAGAGGAAGGCCACGAGCAGCCCGTCGGCCTCAGCGAAGGATGCGAGGCTCCAGAGCCGTCCGGCCGGATCGGGCAGGGAGAACTCCGGTGCGGTCGTGCCGAGCGGCAGCATGCGGGATTGGCGGGCAGGCATGGCGATTTCCTGCGGGGCCGCTCAGGACACGGGCAGTGCGCCGAGGGCTGCGCACAGGGCCTCGACGTGCGCCTCGTTCTGATCCCACGCGGCCACCAGGCGGGCCAGTCCAGCGCTCTCGGCGCCCCAGTCGTAGAACTCGAAGCCTGCCGCGCGCAGCCTGGCCTTACCGTCGGCCCCGAGTCGCACAAACACTTCGTTCGCCTCGACCGGCCCGAGCAGCCGCTGGCCGGCCGCCGCACCGATCCGGCGGGCGAAGCCGTTGGCGCGCATGGCGTTGCGCCGCCACAGATCGTGCTCGAGGTAGGCGAGCAGCTGCGCGGCGACAAAGCGGGACTTCGACAGCAGATGTCCGGCGCGCTTGCGGCGCAGTTCAAAGTCGCGTACGAGACTCGGATCGAAGAACACCACCGCTTCGGCGGCGAGCGCACCGTTCTTGGTGGCACCGAAGGACAGCACGTCGATGCCGGCGCGCCAGGTGACATCGCTCGGGTGGCAGCCGAGGAAACACAACGCGTTGGCGAAGCGCGCCCCGTCCATGTGCACCTTCAGCCCATGCGCATGGGCCACCCGGCACAGCTCGACGAGTTCCTCGGGACGGTAGGCCGCGCCGAGTTCGCTCGCCTGGCTCACCGAGAGGGCCGCCGGCTGCACGGTATGCACCGAGACCGGGTGGGCCTCGAGCGAGGCGGCCAGCGTCGCGGCGCTGAGCTTGGCGTGCTCGCCCTCGAGCAGCATCAACTGCGCACCGCCGGAGTAGAACGCCGGGGCGCCGCACTCGTCGCTTGCGATGTGCGCCTCGTGGTGCGCAAAGATCGCGCCGTAGGGTGGCGTCAGCGTCGCAAGCGCGAGCGCGTTGGCGGCCGTGCCCGTCGCCACGGCGAAGGCGCGCACGGGCGCGCCGAAGAACCCGCCGAGTGCGGCATCGAGCCGCTGCGTCCAGCGGTCATCGCCGTAAGCGACCTCGAGTCCGTGGTTCGCCGCGGCCAGCGCGGCGAGCATTTCCGGGCAGGCCGTGGCCGTGTTGTCACTCATGAACCGCATCGTCTGAGTCGTCATCTGTGCCTCATCCGCTAAATCCGCCACTTGAACGACCAGGCGCCGAAGCTGAGGAAGACCAGCGTCACCGCCCCGAGGTATGCCAGGCTCGGGGCGATGGCGCCGATGCCCGCGCCGTAGAGCATCACCTCGCGCGCCGCATGCAGCATCTGTGTCAGGGGCAGAGCGTCGGCCACCCACCGCACCCACTTCGGCGAGCCAGCCAGCGAGAACCACACACCCGAGAGCAGCATCATCGGCCAGGTGAGCAGGTTCAGCAGCCCGTTGACCAGTTCCTCGCTGGCGAAGCGCGCCGCGATGGTCAGGCCGAGGGCGATCATCGAGAGCGCCCCGAGCACCAGAATCAGCAGTAGCAGCGCGAGGCTGCCGGCGCTGTGGAAGTGAATCATCGCCCCGACGGCCGCGTACAGCGCAGTGGTGACGAGCACGATGATGGTCAGGCGTGAGAGCACCTGGGCGCTCAGGAACTCGAAGGCCGACAGGGGGGTGGCGTTGAGCCGTTTCAGAAATCCGCTCTGGCGGTAACGCAGCACGACGTAGCCGACGCCGAACAGGCAGCTGAACATCAGGTTCATCCCGAGGATCCCGGGAAAGAGCCAGTCGAGGTAGCGAATCGCCTTGCCGCTCACCGGCTCGCGCGCGGCGGCCGGATCGGCCGCGAGCAGCAGCTTCTCGGTGATGTAGCCCTTGGGCGAGTCGGTGTTCACCCAGTACTGCGGCGGGTTGCCCGGTCCGAGCAGCAGGTCGATGCGCTGGCGGCGCACGTCGCGCAGACCGGCCGCGGCACTCGGTACGGCGATGAACTGCACGTACTGCGTCTTCAAGAACGCATCGGCGCGCGCGGCGGCTGGTCCGCCGATCACGCCCACCTTGAACAGCGGCCGTGGCGGTCCGCCGAAGATGAAGGCCATGCCGACGATGATCGAGACCGGCAGCAGCAGCGTGAACACCAGCGTGCCGCGATCGCGCACGAACTCGAGATTGCGGGCGTGCCAGACGGACAGCAGGCGGCGGATCATGCGCGCAGCTCCCGGCCGGTCAGCTCGAGGAACAGATCCTCCAGGTTCGCCGGCCGGATACGCAGGTTGCGCAGCGGCACGCCGGCCCCGAGCAGCGTGCGCAGCGTGGCATCGAGGTCATCGGTGGTGATCTCCACGCGCTCCTCGCTGTCGATCATCTGCAGCGGCAGGCTACGCGCCGCGGCCGGAAAGTCCGTCCGCGGCAGCTCGAGTAGCACCGCCGCGAAGTGCTGGCGGAGCAGCGCTGCGGGGGCCCCCTGGGCGATGATGCGGCCGTGATCGACGATGGCGATCTCATCGCAGAGCAGCTCCGCCTCCTGCATGTAGTGGGTGGTGAGGATGATCGTCTTGCGCTGCGCCTTGATCGAGCGGATCAGGGACCAGAAGTTGCGCCGCGCCTGCGGATCGAGTCCGGTGGTCGGCTCGTCGAGAAACAGCACCGCCGGATCGTTCACCAGCGCGATCGCGAGCAGCAGCCGCTGCAACTGGCCGCCGGAGAGCTTGCGGTTGTCGCGTCCGGCGAGCGCCTCGAGCGAGCAGAGCTTCAGCAGCTCATCGATGTCCCGGCCGCGTGCGTATAGGCCGCGGAACATCGACAGGCTCTGGCGCACGGTGAGGAAGTTCTGCAGCGCCGTCGCCTGGAAGAGAATCCCGGCTTGCTCTCGAAAGTGCTCCCCGAGCGGCTCGCCGCAGTAGCGCACCTCACCGGCGCTTGCCGTGAGGATCCCCTCCATGATCTCGATGGTGGTGGTCTTGCCCGCGCCGTTCGGCCCGAGCAGCCCGAAGCAGATCCCGGGTGCAACGCTGAAGGAGATGCCGTCGACCGCCGTCACGCCCGGGTAGTGCTTCACGAGGTTGCGGACTTCGAGAATCGGTGCGCTCATTGCGATTTCCATCGACGTATGCAGCGGCATCCTAGCCGATCGACGGGCAGTCCGTCTGCCCGGCGCGCCGGCTGGTAGAATGGGCCTCGACGATGTGGCGCGCGACGGGGTTGCTGTGATGGGCGAAGGGGCGGCAGCGCAAATGACGCTGTGGTCCGAGCGGGATGCGGCGTGGAGCGTGCGGGAGAGCCGCCGGGCGCGACGCATGGTGGTGCGGGTCTTTCATTCCGGCCGGGTGGAAGTGGTGGTGCCGGTGAAGACGCCGCCGCGCCTGATCGAGACGTTTCTCGAGCGGCACCGGCAGTGGATCGAGCACAAGCGCGCCGAGGCGCGCCGCACGGCTGCGGTGCCGGAGCCGTTTCCGCCGCTCAGCATCGATCTTCCGGGCTGCGCCGAGCGCTGGCGGGTGCACGTGGCCGGCGGCACCGGGCGGCTGCGCCTGCGAGGTGAGGCGGGTCTGCTCACCCTGAGCGGTGATGCCGCGGACCGCACCGCGGTGCGCCAGGTGCTGCGCCGCTGGCTGCTCGAGCGGGCGCGCGCGGCGCTCGAGCCGACCCTCGCCGAGTGCGCCCGCGAGTTCGGCTTCCGCTACGAGCGCATGGTGGTCCGGCGCCAGCGCAGCCGCTGGGGCAGCTGCTCGGTCCGCGGTACCATCAGTCTCAATGCCTGCCTGCTGTTTCTGCCACCGCCGGTGGTCCGCTACCTGCTGATCCATGAGCTTGCCCACACCCGCCACATGAATCACTCGCGCCGTTTCTGGCAGTGCGTGGCCGACTGCTGCGCCGAGTATCGGCGGCTCGATCGGTTGCTGACCGCCGGCTGGCGCAGCGTTCCGGCGTGGGTGTTCGCCGAGGAGGAGGCGTGAGCCGACGCCGCAACGAGCGCAGCGGGCAGGTCGACCTCACCGGTGAGGCGATCCACTGGGACCTCGGCGAGTCGCTCTCCTACGGTCAGTACCTGCAGCTCGACAAAGTGCTCGATGCGCAGCGGCCGCTCTCGAGCGAGCACGACGAGATGCTCTTCATGATCGTGCATCAGGCCGCGGAGCTGTGGATGCGCCTGATGCTGCATGAGCTCGAGGCGGTGTTCGCCTGCGTGCGTCGCGACGAGCTCGGGCCCTCGTTCAAGCTCCTGCGGCGCATCGGGCGCGTGCAGTCGCAGCTGCTCGCCGGCTGGGAGGTGCTCTCGACGCTGACGCCTGCGGATTACTCGGCGTTTCGCAACGCGCTCGGGCGTTCCTCGGGCTTCCAGTCATACCAGTACCGGCTGCTCGAGTTCCGGCTCGGCAACAAGAATGCCCAGATGATCGAGGTGCACCGGCACGACGCGCCAGCGTACGGGCAGCTTGAGCGGGCGCTGCACGCGCCATCGCTTTATGACGAGGCGCTGCGGCTGCTCAGTCGGCGCGGCTATGGGATTTCCGAGGAGCGGCTCAACCGGGACTTCAGCGAGCCGTACCGGCCGAGCAAACAGGTCGCCGGCGCGTGGCTCGGCGTGTATCACAATGCGCAGAAGGACTGGGACCTGTACGAGCTCGCCGAGCGGCTGATCGATCTGGACTACCAGTTTCAGTTGTGGCGGTTCCACCATCTGAAGACGGTCGAGCGCATCATCGGCCACAAGCGCGGCACGGGCGGAACCGGAGGCGTGTCCTATCTGGCCAAGGCGCTCGAGCTGAAGTTCTTTCCGGAGCTGTGGCAGGTGCGCACCTCGATGTGAGGCCCGCAGGGGCGCTCAG
>JAKAZL010000024.1:9766-18903 GCA_021815925.1 Pseudomonadota bacterium
ATCGGCCACAAGCGCGGCACGGGCGGAACCGGAGGCGTGTCCTATCTGGCCAAGGCGCTCGAGCTGAAGTTCTTTCCGGAGCTGTGGCAGGTGCGCACCTCGATGTGAGGCCCGCAGGGGCGCTCAGCGCCAGCGCACACAGTCGAGTCCCGCGAGCCGTGCGGCGCGCCGGGCCCGAGCGCTGCCGTTGACCAGTACACCGTGCTCGACGAGCGCGAGGTGGGCGATGTCGGCCATGGAGTTACCGTAGGCGCTCGCCTCCCCGGGCAGCCGCTCGCGCAGCTCGCGCAGGCAATGGACTTTCTCCGGCCCCTGGCGGTTCGGCGTGCTCAGCCGGCCGTCGAGCCGCTCCCCGCGCCAGCGCACCCCAGTGCAGATCGATTCGTGAAAACCCAGGGCCCGCGCGATTGCCGGCACGTACAGCTCGGGGCTCGCGCTCATCAGCACCAGATGATCGCCGGCCTTGGCGTGTGCCGCGATCCGCTCGCGCGCAGCGGCGAAGGTTCCGCGCTCGAGCAGTCGGCGTACGAACACCTCGCTCCAGCGATCGATGTCGCTGCGCGTAAGGCCGCCCAGTGCCGAGCGCATCAACGCCGCCTTCAGCGGTCCGCGGCCACACAGTCCCACGGCGAAGCCGAGCAGTGCCGGGAGCACCCCGAGAGCGCGCGGCACGCGCCAGGGGTGACGCAGCAGAAAGCCGCACACGTACGGAGCGAGGCTGTCGTGGCGGGTGATCGTCCCGTCGAGATCGAAGATCGCAAGCCGCATGCGACAGCGCTCCGCCAGGGCCGCAGGGCCCGTCCGGCACGGACGGGCCCTGCGCTCCGGCCGGCTATCAGGCGCGGCCCGCGCCGGCGAGCTGACGCAGCACGTACTGCAGGATGCCCCCGTGGCGGTAGTACTCGCGCTCCTTCGGGGTGTCGATGCGCACGCGCGCTTTGAAGGTGAGGGTCTGGCCGCCGTCCGGATCACGCGCCGTGACCGTCACCTCACGCTCCCCGGCGGCGAGTCCGGCGATCCGGAACACCTCCCGCCCGGTCAGTCCGAGCGACTTGGCGCTCTCGCCCGGCAGGAACTGCAGCGGTGCGACGCCCATGCCGATCAGGTTCGAGCGGTGGATGCGCTCGAAGCTCTCGGCAATCACCGCGCGTACCCCGAGCAGCATGGTGCCCTTGGCTGCCCAGTCGCGCGAGGAGCCGGTGCCGTACTCCTTGCCGGCGAGGATGACGAGCGCGGTTCCCTCGGCCTTGTAGCGCATGGCCGCATCGTAGATCGAGGCCTGCTCGCCGCTCGGCAGGTGCAGCGTCACGCCGCCCTCGACGCCGGGCACGAGCTGATTGCGCAGACGGATGTTGGCGAACGTGCCGCGCATCATCACCTCGTGATTGCCGCGCCGGGCGCCGTAGGAGTTGAAGTCCTTCGGTTGCACGCCCTGCTGCTCGAGATAGCGGGCGGCGGGGCTGCTCTTGGCAATGTTGCCTGCCGGGGAGATGTGATCGGTGGTCACCGAGTCGCCGAGCACCGCGAGCGCGCGCGCGTCGTGGATATCCCCGAGCGGTGGCGGCGTGGCGGTCATGCCGTCGAAGTACGGCGGATTCTTCACGTAGGTTGATTTGTCGTCCCACGTATAGAGCTTGCCGGCCGGTACGCCGATCGCCCGCCAGTGCTCATCCCCGTCGAACACGCTGGCGTAGCTGTCCTGGAACATCTTCGAGTCGATCGCGCGGGCAAGGGTCTGCTGCAGCTCCTCGTCGCTCGGCCAGATGTCCGCCAGGTACACCGGCTTGCCGGCGCTGTCGGTGCCGATTGCATCGTGGGTGAGGTCGATGTCGAGCGTGCCGGCGAGGGCGTAGGCGACCACGAGCGGCGGGGAGGCGAGGAAGTTCATGCGCACCTCGGGGTGCACCCTTCCCTCGAAGTTGCGGTTACCGGAGAGCACCGAGCAGGCGGTGATGTCGCCGGCCTTCACCGCGGCGGAAATCTCCGGCTTCAGGGGACCGGAGTTGCCGATGCAGGTGGTGCAGCCGTAGCCGACCAGCTCGAAACCGACTGCTGCGAGGTCCGCCAGCACGCCGGCCTTGCGGAAGTAATCGGTGACGACGCGCGAGCCCGGCGCAAGGCTGGTCTTCACCCATGGCTTGGCGGCGAGGCCGCGCCGCCGGGCGTTGCGTGCCAGCAGGCCCGCCCCGAGCATCACCGAAGGATTGGAGGTGTTGGTGCAGCTGGTGATCGCGGCGATCAGCACCGCACCGTCCTTCAACTCGAAGCGCTTGCCATCCAGGCTTGCCTCGGCGCTGCCCGTGGCCTGCGGGGCGCGCGCGGCGCGCTCCTCGGCGCTCTTCTGCGCACTGCTGCGGTAGATGCTCTGCGCCGACTTCAACGGTACGCGATCCTGCGGGCGGCGCGGGCCGGCGAGGCTGGGCTCGACCGAACCGAGATCGAGCTCGAGCACGTCGGTGTAGGCGGCGGCGGGTGCCCCGGCGCGGCGCCAGAAGCCCTGGTGCTGCGCGTACGCCTTGACCAGATCGATCCGCTCGCGCGAGCGGCCCGAGAGTTCCAGATAGCGCACCGTTTCCTCGTCGATGGGGAAGATGCCGCAGGTGCTGCCGTACTCCGGGGCCATATTCGCGATGGTGGCGCGGTCGGCGAGCGGCAGATTCGCCAGTCCGTCGCCGAAGTACTCGACGAACTTGTCGACCACACCGCGTTTGCGCAGCATTTCGGTGAGGGTGAGCACCAGATCGGTGGCGGTGGCGCCGGGCTTGAGGCGCCCGGTGAGCCGCACGCCGATCACCTGTGGGATCAGCATGGTCACTGGCTGGCCGAGCATGGCGGCCTCGGCCTCGATGCCGCCGACGCCCCAGCCGAGCACGCCAAGACCGTTGATCATGGTGGTGTGCGAGTCGGTGCCGACCAAGGTGTCCGGATAGGCGCTCAGCACCCCGTCGCGCTCGGCGTCGAACACGACACGCCCCAGGTACTCGAGGTTGACCTGGTGCACGATGCCGGTGCTCGGCGGCACGACTGCGAAATTGCGGAATGCCGCTTGGCCCCAGCGCAGGAAGGCGTAGCGCTCGCCGTTGCGTGCGAATTCGATGCGGGTGTTCGCGTCGAAGGCGCCCGGCGTGCCGTACTCATCGACCTGAACCGAGTGATCGATCACCAGCTCGACCGGGGCGAGCGGGTTGACCCGCTCGGCATTGCCGCCGAGGCGCACAATCGCCTCGCGCATCGCGGCGAGGTCCACCACGCACGGCACACCGGTGAAATCCTGCAGGATGACCCGCGAGGGGGTGAAGGCGATCTCGTGGGACGGGGCGGCCGCCGGGTCCCACTCGAGCAGCGCCTCGATGTCGGCGCGGGTCACGTTCACGCCGTCTTCGAAGCGCAGCAGGTTCTCGAGCAGGATCTTCAGCGAGTAGGGCAGCCGCTCGACCTTCTCGCGCGGCAGCGCCGCGAGGCTGTGAATCTGGTAGGAACGGGTGCCGGCCTTGAGGGTGGTGCGCGCCTTGAAGCTGTTCGACATGAGCGGAGATCTCCCGGGGAAACGCGGCGCGGATTATATCGGGTCCCCCGCGCCGCTGCGCGCCGGCCCGTGCGACGCACGCCGCCGAACGCGCCCCCTCAGACCGGCTCGAGCGCCTCGATCACCGCCCCGCCGAGACAGCGCGGGCCGTCGTAGAGGACCGCGTACTGCCCGGGCGTGACGGCCCGCTGCGGCTGCTCGAAGACGATCCGTACCGCGCCCTCGGGCAGCTGTTCGAGGCGGGCCGGCTGATCGGCCTGCCGGTAGCGCACCTTCACCGTGCAGCGCAGCGGGATCTCGTGCGGCGCGGCGAGCCAGTGCACGGTCGCGGTGCGCAGCGCGCGGCTGTAGAGCAGGGGGTGATCCCGGCCCTGCACCGCGATCAGCGCGTTGCGCGTGGCGTCCTTGGCGGCGACGTACCAAGGCAGCTCGGCCATCCCCGCCCGGCCGCCGATGTTCAGCCCGGCGCGCTGGCCGAGGGTGTAGAAGGGCAGTCCGCGGTGGGTGCCGAGTGCCTCCCCCGTGCTCGATTCGATCGGGCCGGGCCGCTCGGGCAGAAATTGCGCGAGGAATTCCCGGAACGGCCGCTCGCCGATGAAGCAGATGCCCGTGCTGTCGGGCTTGTCGAACACCGGCAAACCCGCGGTGCGGGCCCGGGCCCGCACCGCCGACTTTTCCAGCTCGCCGATCGGCATCAGTGTGCGGGCGAGCTCGTGCGGGGCGACGGCATGCAGGAAATAGCTCTGGTCCTTGCCGGCATCGCGCGCCTTGAGCAGCTGCGCGCCGTCTCCCCCGGCGACAATGCGCGCGTAGTGGCCGGTGGCGAAGTACTCCCCGCCGAGCCGCTCGGCGTACTTCAGCGCCAGCCCGAACTTGATCTCGCGGTTGCACAGCACATCCGGATTGGGCGTGCGCCCGGCGCGCAGCTCGCCCAGAAAGTGCTGAAAGACGCGCTCGCGGTACTGCTGGGCGAAGCTCACGCGATGCAGCGCGATGCCGAGCTCGCGCGCCACGGCCCGAGCGTCCTGAAAGTCCTGGGCCGCAGTGCAGTAACCGTCCTCATCCTCCTCCCAGTTGCTCATGAACAGGCCCTGCACGTCCCAGCCCTGCTCCTTCAGGCACAGCGCCGCGACCGCCGAGTCGACGCCGCCGGAGAGACCGACGATCACGCGTTTCATACTTCGCGCGCCGCGGCGGCCTGCGCTGTGTCCAGATCAAGGCCGGCGATTGGCTCAAGCGGCGAGCGCACACCGGCGAGGTAGTCCTCGATACAGCGCAGCACCAGCGGGCTGCGCAGGCCCGCGGCGCGGGCCCGGATTTCCGCTTGCGTCAGCCAGTGGGTGGCAACGATGCCGGTATCGAGCGGCTGCTGCGCTCGATGGTCGCTGACCGTGCCGGTGAATGCGAATCGTTTATAAATGCGCGGCGTACCGGGCACGCGCCACAGGTACACCCCGAGCAGCCACGTGGGGGTGAACTGCCAGGCGCTTTCCTCGCGCACTTCGCGCACGACGGCCTCGAGCAGCGTCTCGCCGCGCTCGAGGTGTCCGGCCGGCTGGTTGAGCACGAGCCGGCCCTGGATCCGCTCCTCGACGAGCAGGAAGCGCCCGCCGCGCTCGGCGAGCGCCGCAACGGTGATTTCGGGGGTGGACATGGGCGGAATTATATCCGCCGCAGGTGGCGACGCTCAGCCCGGTCGCGCGATGCGCAGGCCTTCCGGCGGCGTGCAGATGTCCCAGAGCTGATCGAACTCGTGCAGGTACAGCCGCGCCACGGGCGCGTTGTCCAGGTCGGCGATGCCGTCCCAGCAGTCCGCGCGCAGCCGGTACATGATGGCCCGCTCGTCGGCAATGAGGTAGGCGCAGTGCGGTGCGCCGTGGCGGGCCGGGAGATTGCGCACATCGATGCAGCTGGAGAGCCGCCGGGCCATGGCGAGGAAGCGGTGACCGTCGATGCTCGAGCGGCCCGGCTCCCCGAGCAGCAGACGAACCTTCGCGAACGGGCGGGCGAGCACCAGGCGTTTGATGATCTCGAGGAACTCGCTTTGATCGTAGAGCTCCGGCTCGAGGTTCGGCGTGTAGATCGACAGCAGGCGTTGGGCCCGTGCGGCAACCTGATTGACCGCGGCGCGCGCTTCGGCCACCGATGTCAGAACCGTCAGCGCTTCGAGGCTGCGGTTGTATTCGCCGGAATCGGTCTCCGGCGCATAGCGGGCATGCGCCAGTCCTTCCAAGACGTTGTGCGGGGCAATCTCGACACCGGAGGCCACGATTTCAGTCCGTCATCCACGTCTGCGGTGCAGACCAGGACGGGCATCTTAGTGAGGCAGGGGCCGGTGGCCTTGCCGAGCCGGTCACAGATTCTCCCGTCCGCCGCGGGGGAATTTGTCATATTGCGGCTGTAAGCTCCGTCGCGTAGCCGATGTAGTCGGCCGGGTGCAGGGCGCGCAGCCGCTGCTTCTCCTGCGCCGGCAGTGGCAGCGTGTCGATGAACTCACCGAGCGAGTTGGCATCGATCGAACGCCCGCGGGTGAAGGCTTTCAACAGCTCGTAGCCATCGGGCACACCGGCGGCGCGCAGGACTGTCTGCACGGCCTCGCCGAGCACTTCCCAGGCGCCATCGAGGTCGGAGCGCATGCGCGCCGCGTCGGCTTCGACTTTGGCGAGGCCGCGCGCGAGGGCACGCCAGGCGATCAACGTGTGTCCGAGCGCGACGCCGAGATTGCGCAGCACCGTCGAGTCGGTGAGGTCCCGCTGCCAACGCGACACCGGCAGCTTCTCGGCGAAATGTCTGAGCAGCGCATTGGCGATGCCGAGGTTGCCCTCGGCGTTCTCGAAGTCGATCGGGTTGACTTTGTGCGGCATGGTCGATGAGCCGACTTCACCGGCCACAGCGCGCTGGCGCAGGTAGCCGAGCGAGATGTATCCCCAGAAGTCACGGCTCAGATCGAGCAGAATGACGTTCAAGCCCGCAAGCGCATCGCAGTACTCGCCGATCCAGTCGTGCGGTTCGATCTGCGTGGTGTAGGAGTTGGCCGCGAGGCCGAGCGAGTCGATGAAGGCGCTGCTCACCGAGCGCCAGTCGACCTGCGGCAACGCGGCACGGTGCGCGTTGAAATTGCCGACCGCGCCATTCCACTTGCCGAGGATCTCGACCGCCGCCCAGCGGCGCTCGGCGCGGCGCAGGCGCGCCACGAAATTCGCAACTTCCTTGCCGAGGGTCGTCGGGCTCGCTGGCTGGCCGTGCGTGCGCGCGAGCATCGCGTGTCCGGCCGCGCGGTGCGCCAGGGTCGTGAGCTCGGTGTCGAGCGCGGCAAGCGGTGCATGCATCTGTTCGCGCGCCGCGCGCAGCAGCAGCGCGTAGCTGAGGTTGTTGATGTCCTCGGAGGTGCAGCCGAAGTGCACCAACTCCAGCGTCGCCGGTCCGGCACCGGCGGCGGCGAGTTCGCCGCGCACGTAGTACTCAACGGCCTTTACGTCGTGGTTGATCCGGGCCTCGATCGCTTTCACCGCCATCGCGCACGCGGCATCGGGGGTGTCGGCCAGCTGGCGCGTCCGCTCGCGGACCGTGCCGCTCAGGCTCGCTCCGGCCAGGCTCGGCACCGCGCCGGCAAGATGTTCGAGCCAGGCAGCCTCCACGCGCACGCGCTGGCGGATCAGGCCGGCCTCGGACAGCAGCTCGCGCAGCGGCGCGGTGGCGGCCCGATAGCGGCCGTCGACAGGGGAGAGCGCCAGAACGGCGGGCAGATCGTCGCGGGGCTTGTCGCTCATGCGCTATAGCAAAAGGAGAGGGTTCAGGATGGATTATGATATCGCATCCCGTGCCGTGTCCGCAGGCGGCCCCCGCGGCACGGACACCGTTTCGCGGGCCACGGAGCCATTTGCATGACGAATTCCTTCCGAACCGAGCACGACAGCATGGGCGAGCTTCAGGTGCCTGCCGAGGCGCTCTGGGGCGCGCAGACGCAGCGCGCGGTGGAGAACTTCCCGGTGAGCGGACGGCCCATGCCGCGGGCGTTCATCGCTGCGCTCGGCCTGGTCAAGCAGGCCGCCGCACGGGCCAACTGCCGGCTGGGCCTGCTCGAGCAGGGGCCGGCCGAGGCCATCGAGGCGGCCGCCGGGGAGGTCGCCGACGGCCGGCACGATGCACACTTTCCGATCGACGTGTTCCAGACCGGCTCGGGCACGAGCACGAACATGAACGCCAACGAGGTCATCGCCACGCTCGCCACGCGGCGCCTGGGTCGTCCGGTGCATCCGAACGATCAGGTCAACATGGGGCAGAGCAGCAACGATGTGATCCCCACCACGGTGCACGTGAGCGCCGCGCTGGCGCTGCGGCGCGATCTCGTCCCGGCACTCGAAGAGCTGTGCCGCACGCTTGCCGCCAAGGAGGAGGAGGTCGGCGCAGTGGTCAAGACCGGCCGTACCCATCTGATGGATGCGATGCCGGTGACGCTGGGCCAGGAGCTGTCCGGCTGGCGCGCGCAGATCGAGAACGGGCTGGAGCGGCTCGCCGCCAGCGCGCCGCGCCTGCATCGGCTCGCGCAGGGTGGCACGGCGGTCGGCACCGGGATCAATGCCCATCCGGACTTCGGCGCACGCTTCTGCCAGGCGCTCGGGGAGCTCACCGGCTGCCCGTTCGAGCCGGCGCGCAATTACTTCGAGGCGCTCTCGAGCCAGGACACGGCCGTGGAGCTGTCCGGGCAGCTGAAGGTGATCGCGGTCAGCCTGATGAAGATCGCCAACGATCTGCGCTGGATGAACAGCGGCCCGCTCGCCGGGCTCGGGGAGATCGCGTTGCCGGCGCTGCAGCCCGGCAGCAGCATCATGCCCGGCAAGGTGAACCCGGTGATCCCGGAGGCCACCGCCATGGTGTGCGCGCAGGTGATTGGCCACGATGCGACCATCACGGTGGCCGGCCAGTCGGGCAATTTTCAGCTCAACGTCATGCTGCCGGTCATCGCCTACAACCTGCTCGAGAGCATCCGGCTGCTGGCGAGCGTCGCGCGACTGCTCGCAGCGCGCGCCATCGCCGGGTTCAAGGTCAATCCGGCGCGCCTCGCCGAGGCGCTCGAACGCAATCCGATCCTGGTGACGGCGCTGAACCCAGTGATCGGCTATGAGAAGGGTGCGGCAATCGCCAAGAAGGCCTATGCCGAGGGTCGACCGATCCGCGAGATGGCTGCAAAGATGACTGATCTGCCCCGCGAGCAACTCGAGCGGCTGCTCGACCCGCAGGAACTCACCCGCGGGGGCATCAAGGGGGGTGTCGGCGGCGGTGGCTGAGGACGCCCGAACGGCTCGTTCCGTGGCGCCGGCCGGTGAGGCGGTCTCGGTCGCGCGCGTCGCGGCGCGGCTGGCCGGCAGCCGGCCGCGGCATGCCCCGGAGGAGTGGCTGGTGCCGGGTCAGAGCCTCGAGCGCAGCCGGGAATTGCGCCGGTACTTCCCGGCTCA
Source organism: Pseudomonadota bacterium (assembly GCA_021815925.1). Classification (GTDB taxonomy): domain Bacteria; phylum Pseudomonadota; class Gammaproteobacteria; order Steroidobacterales; family Steroidobacteraceae; genus 13-2-20CM-66-19. The sequence continues at coordinate 18,749 of JAKAZL010000024.1, forward strand.
GCCGGTGCCGGCGGCAGTGCTGGTGCCACTCGTGGACCGTCCCGAGGGACCGACCGTGCTGTTGACGCGCCGCGGCAGCAGTCTGCGCAATCATGCCGGCCAGGTGAGCTTTCCGGGCGGGCAGATCGAGGCCGACGACGCCGATCCGCAAGCGG
>JAKAZL010000024.1:19003-33725 GCA_021815925.1 Pseudomonadota bacterium
CTCGTGGACCGTCCCGAGGGACCGACCGTGCTGTTGACGCGCCGCGGCAGCAGTCTGCGCAATCATGCCGGCCAGGTGAGCTTTCCGGGCGGGCAGATCGAGGCCGACGACGCCGATCCGCAAGCGGCCGCGCTGCGTGAGGCGCGCGAGGAGATCGGACTGGAATCGCGTTTCGTCAGCGTCATCGGTTACCTACCGGACCATGTGGTGATCAGCGGCTTTCGGGTCACGCCGGTCGTGGCGCGCGTGGCGCCGGGCTTCGAATTGCACCTGGAGGGCCAGGAGGTCGACGTGGTGTTCGAGGCACCGCTCGCCTACGTCTTCGACACGCGCAATCATCGCCTGCGGCGACACCGCTTCCGCGGCACGGACGTCGAGGTCGACCTGATCGACATCCCCTACGGTGAGCACGATATCTGGGGAGCGACCGCCGGGATGCTCATGACGCTGTATCGACTGTGCTGCGCAGAGCCCGGCGATGGACCGCGCTGATCCGGCCGAGGCCCTCGCGGCGCTGCTCGAACTGATGGCGCGGCTGCGCGATCCGCAGCGCGGTTGCCCGTGGGATCGGGCACAGGATTTTCGCAGCATTGCGCCCTACACGATCGAGGAAGCCTACGAGGTGCGCGAGGCCATCGAGCGGGGGGATGCGCACCAGCTGCGCGATGAACTCGGTGATCTGCTGTTTCAGGTGGTGTTTCATGCGCGCATGGCCGAGGAGCGCGGCTGGTTCGACTTCGCCGCCGTGGCGAGCGGTATCCGCGAGAAACTCGTGCGCCGCCATCCGCATCTGTTCGCCGGCGCTGCCACACCGGCGGACCTCGCCGAGCAGTCGCGAGGCTGGGATCAGCTGAAGGCCGAGGAACGCTCGGCCGCCGGCGGCGATGACGCCAGCGTCCTCGCGCAGGTGCCACACAGTCTGCCGGCGCTGATGCGCGCCGCCAAGCTCGGGCGGCGCGCGGCCCGGGTCGGGTTCGACTGGAGCGGGCCTGAAGCGGTGCGTCCGAGAGTGCTTGAGGAGCTCGATGAGCTCGATGCGGCGCTCGCCGCCGCCGGCGGCGTGCCCGATGAGCACGTGCACGAGGAGTTCGGCGATGTACTCTTTGCACTCTCGAACTGGAGCCGCCATCTGGGCATCGACGCCGAGGAGGCGCTGCGCCGGGCGGGGGAGAAGTTCGAGCGACGTTTCCGGCGCATGGAAGCTCTGGCCGGGGCCGGCGAGCAGCCGCTTGAGGCCCTCAGCGCTGAGCAGTGGGAGGCGTTGTGGCGCGAGGCGAAGGCGCACCCGTGAGCAGGGCGCGGCCTGCAGCGCGGACGTATTCAGCGCCGATTCACGGGTGGTAGTCTAGGGTGCCCGGCGGCAGATCGGCCGCAACGGTGCGGCCCAGAGCCCCGGAGTCCCGAGTGCGAACCGTCCTGAACAACCTGTGCTTGGCGACGGTCCTGGCCGCCGCCATGATCGGGGCCGGCGCTTGGGCGTTGCCCGCGTCCGCAGCCGCGGCAGGTCACTCGAGCACCGCGCAGGGCCTCTCGATGGGCCAGGCGGTGCGCATGGTCGAGCAGCGCTTCGGGGCGCGCGTGGTGCGCGCCGGGACCGAGCAGCAGGACGGCAGAACCGTGTACGTGCTGCGCGTGCTCGACCGCGCCGGTCGGGTGTTCACCGTGCGGGTCGATGCGGCGAGCGGACGGATACTCTAAGAAAGGCGGGGCAGGTCCATGCGGATACTGGTGGTCGAGGACGAGTCGGCGCTGCGCGAGAGCCTCAAGACCCAGCTCGTCGCGGCGGGCTTCACCGTCGATGTCGCCCAGGATGGCAAGGAAGGTCTGTTCGCGGGCCTGGAGTACCCGCTCGATCTGGCTGTGATCGATCTGGGGCTGCCGCAGGTGTCGGGGCTGGAGGTGATCCGCAAGCTGCGCGCCGCACACAAGACCTATCCGATTCTGATCCTCACCGCGCGCGACAACTGGCAGGATAAGGTCGAGGGGCTGCAGGCGGGCGCGGACGACTATGTCGCCAAGCCCTTTCAGTTCGAGGAAGTGCTGGCGCGGCTGCAGGCGCTGCTGCGCCGCGCCGGGGGCTGGGCCACCCCACAGCTGCAGTGCGGCCCGGTCACACTCGATACGCGGGCCCAGACCGTCAGCGTCGACGGCGCACCGGTCGAGCTCACCACATTCGAGTACCGCATCCTTGAGCACCTGATGTTGCGGGCCGGGGAGGTGATCTCCAAAAGCGAGCTCACCGAGCGGCTCTACGATCAGGATTTTGAGCGCGACAGCAACGTCATCGAGGTGCTGGTCGGACGGCTGCGACGCAAGCTCGATCCGCAGGATCAGCTCAAGCCCATCGAGACGCTGCGCGGGCGAGGCTACCGCTTTTCCCTGGCGCGCCAGGCCGGCTGAGGCGCGGCGGGGCGGCGCGTGCACTCACTCAGCCGGCGGCTGTTGTTGTCGATAGCGGTACCGCTGGCGCTGTTCTTCGGCATCATGACGCTGGTGCTCGACAGTGGCTTTCGCACTCTCTCGGAGCACTCGCTGCACGAGTTGCTCGACTCGCAGATCATCGCGCTCATCGCCGCCGCCGAGCGTGCGCCGCACAGCGGCTACGTGGCGCCGTTGCAGGCGCTCGACTCACGTTTCGCGACGCCGCGCTCGGGTCTGTACGCGGAGATCCGCTCGGCGCGGCATGAATGGATCTCGCCCTCGACGGCCGGCGCCGAGGTGGATTTCGGGCCACCGCTCGCGCAGGGCGAGCGGCGGTTCTTCTATGCCATGGCCGGGCATCGGCGCCTGGCCATCGAGAGCCGGGGAGTGGCGTTCGCCGACGATCCGAGCGGCGCCAAACCGGTCACCTTCAGTGTCGCGGTCAGCCTCACGCCCTACGAGGAGCAGTTGTGGGAATTCCGTCGCCGCATGGTGCTGTGGTTCAGCGTACTGATGTTTCTGCTGCTCGCGACGCTGGCAATCCTGCTGCGCGCGGTGCTCGCTCCGGTGCGCCGGCTCGAGCGCGAGATCCACGAAGTGGAGGCAGGGCGCAGCGAGGTGCTCGGCGGCGGCTACCCGCGCGAGCTGAGCGGTGTGGCGCGGCATCTGAACGCGCTATTGATCGGTGAGCGCAAGCGCCTGGCTCGCTACCGCGACACGCTCGGCAATCTCGCGCACAGCCTGAAGACACCGCTCGCGGTGATGCGCTCGGCGCTGTCCGGACCGCTCGAGACGGGTGAGCCGATCAGCGCGGAAATCGACCGCATGAGCGACATTATCGAGCATCAGCTGAAGCGCGCGGCGGCCTCGGGCGGCGGGCTGCTCGGGCAGGCGCCGGTGGCGGTCGCCCCGATAGCGGCCGATCTGCGCGCGGCACTGCTGAAGGTCTATCGCGACAAGGATCTCTCGCTCGAGCTCGCAGTGCCGGCGGCCTGTCTGTTTGTCGGCGACCGTGCCGACCTGCTCGAGATGCTCGGCAATCTTCTGGACAACGCCTGCAAATGGTGCCGCCAACAGGTGCGCCTCACCGTCGTCGTCGATCCGGCCGGTCCCGTCCAGGAGAACATGAGCGTGATCGTGGAGGATGATGGCCCCGGTGTCTCGGCCGATAACCGTGCGCGTGTGCTCGAGCGCGGGGTGCGTACCGACGAGACTGTTCCCGGTCATGGGCTGGGGCTCGCGATGGTGCGCGAGACCGTGGAGCTCTACGGGGGCAGCCTGTCGGTGGATACCTCGCCGCTCGGTGGCGCGCGTTTCGAGTTGCATCTGCCCGGGCGCGTGTAACGGCAGACCGGCGAGGCCTGGCCATGCGCAGAAATGCGGATTGCAGTCGGGGCGCGCCGGGAGCATTTTAAACAGACGCGGCGCGCTGCGCGGATCGCCGCGCGGTTCGGCCTGCTTCCTGCCGCGCAGAGGAGGATGCATGCAGGTCGAGACGGCAGGAACAGATCCAGCGGTGCCTGCGGGTGTCACTGACCCGGACCCGAGTACGGGACTGACCGAGAGCGAGGCGCAGCGCCGAATCGCCGAGTACGGCGAGAACATCCTCTCCGAGGAGCATGTTGGCCTCGCGCGACGCCTGCTCGGCTTCCTCTGGGGTCCCATCCCGTGGATGATTGAAATCTCGGCGCTGCTCTCGGCCGTGCTTGGCCACTGGGCCGATCTGGTCGTCATTGTGCTGATGCTGCTGATCAACGCCGCGGTCGGCTTCTGGCAGGAATACAAGGCGGACACGGCCATCGAGGCGCTCAAGCAGCGCCTGGCGCTCTCGGCACGGGTCAAGCGCGACGGCATCTGGCGCGACATCCCTGCGCGGCGGCTGGTGCCCGGCGATCTCGTGGCGATCCGTCTCGGCAACATCGTGCCGGCCGATGTGACTCTCATTGCGGGGGATTACCTGAGCGTGGATCAGTCTGCGCTCACCGGCGAATCGCTGCCGGTCGAGAAGAAGCGCGGTGATTCGGCGTACTCCGGTTCGATCGCCCGCCAGGGCGAGATGAGCGCGGTGGTGACGGCCACCGGTATGCGCACCTATTTCGGGCGTACGGCGCAACTCGTCGAGCAGGCAGGGGCCGTCTCGCACTTCCAACGTGCGGTGCTGCGCATCGGCAATTTCCTGATTCTGACCAGCGCGGCGCTGGTGATCGTGATCGTGATTGCCGGACTGTTCCAGCACAACGCGCTGCTCGAGATGGTCCAGTTCGCGCTGATCCTGGCAGTCGCCTCGATTCCGGTGGCACTGCCGGCGGTGCTGTCGGTCACCCTCGCGGTCGGCGCCGAGCGGCTGGCGCGGCTGAAGGCGATCGTCTCGCGGCTGGTCGCCATCGAGGAGCTCGCCGGCATGGACACGCTGTGCTCGGACAAGACCGGCACGCTCACCCGCAACGAGTTGACGCTCGGCAGTGTCGTGGCGGCCCCGGGATTCAGCGTTGCCCAGCTGCTCGAGGCGGCGACACTGGCCTCGCAGCGCGAGGCTCCTGATGCGATCGATGCGGCGATCCTCGCCGCCGGCCCCGCGGCGCAAATGCTGAGCGGGTATCACCTGCGCAGTTTCCGACCGTTCGATCCGGTGGCCAAGCGTACCGAGGCGCAATTCGAGCACGACGGGCGGACCGTCAAGGTGGCCAAGGGTGCGCCCCAGGTCATCGTCGAGCTGAGTGCACCGGAGCCCGGACAGCGCGCGGCGATCCTCGCCGAGGTCGATCAGGCCGCGGCGAAGGGCTACCGGACGCTCGCTGTGGCACGCGATGAGGGGGGCGGCTGGCGCTTTCTCGGTCTGCTGCCACTGTTCGATCCGCCGCGCGAGGACAGTGCCGCCACCATCCGCGCGACACGCGCGATGGGTATCGACATCAAGATGGTGACCGGCGATCACGAGGCGATTGCCCGGCAGATCGCCGGCGAGCTCGATCTCGGTCGCAACATCGTCGTCGCCGATGCGCTGTTCGGTGAGCACGCCCCGGCACAGGCGCTCGATCAGGTGCTCAGCGCCGATGGCTTCGCGCGGGTGTTCCCGGAGCACAAATTTCAGATCGTCAAGGCGCTTCAGGCCCGCGGCAGAATCGTCGGCATGACCGGTGATGGCGTCAACGATGCGCCGGCCCTGAAGCAGGCTGACATCGGCATTGCCGTAAGCGGTGCCACGGATGCGGCACGGGCCGCTGCGGCCCTCATCCTCACCGCGCCCGGACTGTCGGTGATCACCACCGCGATCGAGGAGGCGCGGCGGATCTTCGCGCGCATGACGAGCTACGGTACGTACCGCATCGCCGAGACGATCCGCCTGATCCTGTTCATGACGGCGAGCATTCTCATCTACAACTTCTACCCGGTCACCACCATCATGGTGGTCCTGCTGGCGCTGCTGAACGACATACCGATCATGATGATTGCCTATGACCATGCGCCCGTGGCGCGTGGGCCGGTGCGATGGGACATGCCGCGGGTGCTCACCGTTGCCGGTGCGCTCGGTCTGTATGGGGTGTTCGAGAGCTTCGTGCTCTACTGGATCGCGCGCGATCTGCTGCACCTCGCCGGGCCGCTGCTGCAGGCGGTGATTTTCCTGAAGCTTCTGGTCTCGGGCCACATGACGATCTACCTGACGCGCAACCGGGGCTGGGCGTGGCAGCGTCCGTGGCCGAGCTGGAAGCTTGTGGTGCCGTGCGAGCTCACTCAGCTGGCCGGTACCCTGATCGTCGTCTACGGAGTGGCCATGACGCCGATCGGTTGGGGGCTGGCAGCGTTCGTGTGGGGCTACACGGTGGTGTCGTTCTTCGTCGCAAATGCCGTCAAGGTGGCCACCCACGGCCTGCTCGATCAGCGCATGGGTTCTCATGCACGTCACTTGCGCCGCGTCGAGAGTCCGCTCGCCGCCCCGGCGCGCGAGGTTCCCCGGCGTTAGAATTCCGGCAATTCCTCGCTCATTTGGGCTGCAATGGGTGGTGTCGGGTGCGCGAATGGGAAAATCCCGGGACCTCGTGCGGTTCTGGCATGAGGCGCCGCTGCAGGATGGCGAGCGCATCGGCCGGACGCTCGGCGAACTCAAACAGGTTCAGATCCTCCGGATCGATCACCCCGTGACGGGCGAGCGCGGCGAAATCGATGATCTCATTCCAGTACTCCGGTCCGAACAGGATGACCGGAATGTCGCGCGCGAGCTTGCGTGTCTGCGCCAGGGTGAGGATCTCGGTGAGCTCATCGAGCGTACCGAATCCGCCGGGGAACGCGATGAGGGCGCGGGCCAGATGCGCGAACCAGAGCTTGCGCATGAAGAAGTAGTGAAACTCGAACGTCAGCTCGCGCGAGAGATAGGGGTTGGGGCGCTGCTCGTGCGGCAGACTGATGTTCAGTCCCACGGTTTTGCCGCCGGCCTCGGCCGCGCCGCGGCTCGCGGCCTCCATGATTCCGCCTCCACCGCCGGAGCAGATCACGTAGCGGTGCGTGTGATCCGGTAGTGAGGCGGACCAGCGCGTAATCAGCCCGGCAAGCTCGCGTGCATGCTCGTAGTAGTGTCCGAGCGGTCCGTCGGGGCGCAGCCGCGCCGAGCCGAAAAAGACGATGGTGGCGTGTACGTCCTCGTGCCGGAAGCGCTCGAGCGGCTCGAGGTACTCGGCCAGGATGCGCAGCGGTCTTGCCGCATCGCTGTCGAGAAAATCCGAATTCTCGTAGGCGAGCTGGGGTTGCGCCGGCGGGGAGGGCTTGTCTGGGTTCATCAGTGCGCTCGCTCAAAATCGATGAAGCCGCGTTCGATGTCGACCCGCACCAGGCGCACCGTCAGCCGATGACCGATGTCGGCGCCCTCGAAGCCGCGCACCAGTCGCCCCTCGACCGCCGGGCTCAGGATGCGCACCCAAGTGCCCTTGCTCGCCGCGCCGGTGACCAGTGCCTCGAAGCGCTCGCCGATGCGGCTCGACAGCAGCAGCGCGGCGGCCGATTTACCGACGCGGCGCTCGACCTTGGCGGCGTTGTCCTCCTGCAGCGTGCAGTGCAGGGCTAGGGCCTCGAGCACCCCGTAGTGATACGGGGCGGATCGGCCGGCGAGCACGGCCTTCACCAGGCGCTGGCTGATGAGGTCCGGGAAGCGCCGGTTCGGGGCGCTGGAGTGCGTGTAGTCGCTCACCGCGAGACCGAAGTGTCCGGTGGCCGCCCGACCGGGCGCCTGGGCGAGGTACTCGCCGCGGCCGAGTGATTTGACCACGGCGAGGGAGAGGTCGGCGAAGCGTTCAGGGTCGGCGTGACGCCGGCGCGCCAGAAAGCCGTTCAGGGCGAGTGCGTCCGGTTGCGCTGGCAGATGCTCGCCCACTTCCTCGGCGAGCGCGACGATGCGCTCCCAGCGCCGCGGCGTGCGCAGCACGCGGCGCAGCGAAGGCACGCCGTGCTGGTCGAGAAAGTGCGCCACGGCCCCATTGGCGGCGATCATCAGGTCCTCGATCAGCTCCTGCGCACGGTTCTTGCGGTCGCGTTCCAGGTCGCGCAGCACATCCCCGTCGAACACCGCGTGGGTCTTGAGCGTTTCCAGCGTCAATGCGCCTTGGATGTGCCGCTGCGCACGCAGCGACTGAGCGGCTGCATCCTGCAGGCGCAGCTGCTGCTGCAGCGCCGGGTCGCCGAGGCCCGGGGGCGGCGCAGCCTCGCCTTCCAGCCAGGCGGCCACCGAGGGGTAGGCGAGCTTGGCCTGATTGCGCACGATGGCCCGATACAGCTCCGAGCTCCCGACGTGTCCGTCCGTGGAGACGATCATCTCGGCCACGAGCGCGATGCGCTCCTCGTGCTCGTTGAGCGAGGTCAGATCGGTCGAAAGCCGCTCGGGCAGCATCGGGAAGATGCGCGCCGGGGTATACACCGAAGTTGTGTTCGTGCGCGCGTGACGGTCGATCGGCGTATCGGCGCCGACCAGCGCATCGACGTCCGCGATCGCCACCCAGACTCGGGTCGTGCCGTCGGGCAGTGCCTCGGCGGTGGAGATCTGGTCGAGATCACGGGAGTCGTTGTTGTCTATCGACACCCAGGGCAGCGAGCGCAGATCCCGCAGGGTTTCCCCGTGGCTCGGGCGCGCTGCGGTGCTGTAGGCCGCGGCCTGACGCATTGCGGCGGGTAGGAACTCCGGCTGCAGGCCGCGCTCGATCATGGCGATGCGGGCGATATGCCGCAGGATCTGTCGTCCGCCGTGCGAGCCCAATTGCATCCGCTCTCCTCAACGACCGAATGGGGCATCCTAGGTGCCGTAGCCGGTATGGTCAATGCGCGCGTCGTGGCGCGGCAATTGCGTATTGACCCCCGCTCGGCAAGACTGTGACATCAGGTCGGTCTGCGGCCGTCCGGCCGCCCGAGCTGTCAAGGAGTCGGCAATGTCCCAACCAGGCGAGCCCGCGGTCGGACGACCGCTCTCAGCGGAACAACTGAGCCGGATCGACGCCTATTGGCGTGCAGCCAATTACCTGTGCGTCGGTCAGATCTACCTGCGCGACAATCCGCTGCTGTGCGCACCGCTCGCGCCCGAGCACATCAAGGCGATGCTGCTCGGGCACTGGGGCACCACGCCGGGGCAAAACTTCATCTACGCGCACCTGAACCGGGTCATCCGCGAGCACGACCTGGACATGATCTATCTGTCCGGACCGGGCCACGGTGGACCGGCGCTGGTTGCCAACACCTACCTGGAGGGAACGTACAGCGAGCTGTATCCGGAGGTCGCGCAGGATGAGGCGGGTCTGAAGCGTCTGTTCAGGCAGTTCTCCTTCCCGGGCGGCATTCCGAGTCACGTCTCCCCGGAGTGTCCCGGATCGATCCACGAGGGCGGGGAGCTCGGCTACTCGCTGAGCCACGCCTGCGGCGCGGTGCTCGACAATCCCGGGCTCATCGCCGCGTGTGTGGTGGGAGACGGAGAGGCCGAGACCGGACCGCTCGCCGGCAGCTGGCACCTGAACAAGTTCCTCAATCCCGTGCACGACGGGGCGGTGCTGCCGATTCTGCACCTGAACGGCTACAAGATCGCCAACCCCACGGTGCTGGCGCGCATCGAGCGCGAAGAACTCGAGCAGCTGCTCAGCGGCTGCGGCTGGCGGCCGTACTTCGTCAGCGGCTCGCAACCCGAGGCGATGCATCAGCGCATGGCCGGTACGCTCGATGCGGTGATCGGGGAGATTCAAGCGATCCAGCGCGCCGCACGCGCCCCCGGGGCGCAGACCGCACGACCCCGCTGGCCGATGATCGTGCTCGAGAGCCCGAAGGGTTGGACGGGGCCGAAGCGCGTGGACGGCAAGGTCATCGAGGGCAGCTTCCGGGCTCACCAGGTGCCGATCACCGACCCGGCGAGCAATCCGGTGCACCTGGCGGCGCTCGAGGCGTGGCTGCGCAGCTACCGGCCGCAGGAGCTGTTCGAGGGCGGGCGATTGCGCGCCGAACTCGCCGAGCTCGCTCCGCGCGGCGCGCGGCGCATGGGCGCCAATCCGCATGCCAACGGGGGGGCGCTGCTGCGCGATCTGCGGCTGCCGGATTTTCGCGACTATGCGCAAGCCGTGCACGCCCCCGGGGCGGCGCAGGCCTCGGATACCGCGGTGCTCGGGGAATTTCTGCGCGATGTCATCCGGTTGAATCCGCAGAACTTCCGTTTGTTCGGTCCCGACGAAACCATTTCGAACAAGCTGCAGGCGGTGTTCGAGACGAGCAGCCGGCAATGGGAGGGGCGCACGCAGCCGGATGATGAGTTCCTTGCCCCGAGCGGCCGGGTGCTCGAGATCCTGAGCGAGCATCAGTGCGAGGGCTGGCTCGAGGGCTACCTGCTGACGGGCCGGCACGGACTGTTCAATTGTTACGAGGCGTTCATCCACATCATCGACTCGATGTTCAACCAGCACGCGAAGTGGTTGAAGGTCACGGCGGAGATTCCGTGGCGGCGACGCATCGCCTCGCTCAACTATCTGCTCACCTCGCACGTCTGGCGGCAGGATCACAACGGCTTCACGCACCAGGATCCGGGGTTCCTCGACCACGTGGTGAACAAGAAGGCGGGCGTGGTGCGGGTCTATCTGCCGCCCGATGCGAACTGTCTGCTCTCGGTGATGGATCACTGCCTGCGCAGCCGCCATTACGTCAACGTGGTCGTCGCCGGCAAGCATCCCGCGCCGCAGTGGCTGTCGATCGAGGCGGCCGCTGCCCACTGCACCGCCGGTATCGGTATCTGGGAGTGGGCCAGCAACGACGCCGGGTGCGAGCCCGACCTGGTGATGGCCTGCGCCGGCGATGTGCCCACGCTCGAGACGCTGGCGGCCGTGGCGATGCTGCGCGAGGCGCTGCCGGAGCTGAAGATCCGTGTAGTCAACGTGGTCGACCTGATGCGCCTGCAGCCCTCGAGCGAGCATCCACATGGCCTCAGCGATGCCGACTTCGAGTCGCTGTTTACGCTCGACAAGCCAGTGATATTCGCCTTTCACGGCTATCCGTGGCTGATCCACCGGCTCACCTACCGGCGGCGTAACAATGCGTTCATCCACGTGCGCGGTTACAAGGAGGAGGGCACGATCACCACACCCTTCGACATGACCGTGCTCAACGAGATGGACCGCTTCCACCTGGTCGAGGATGCTCTCGATCGACTGCCGCAGTTGCACGACCGGGGGGCCTACCTGAAGGAGCGAGCGCGCAAGCTGCTGATCGAGCACCGGGCCTATATTCGCGAGCACGGCCGGGACATGCCGGTCGTGGCCGAGTGGACCTGGCCGCACGGCAGCGCCGCGCACGCCTGAGGGCAGGCAGGACGCGGCGCGGTGCTCATCGTCACGGTCAACAGCGGCAGTACCTCGATCAAGCTTGCGGCCTTCGAACTGGCCGCGGTGGGCGAGCCGCAGACGGACCTGCAAGCGCTGGCGACGGTGCACCATGCGGGCACCCACCTCGAGCCGCAGGCTGAACTCGCGGCGTTCCTCGCGCAGCTGCCGGCGGCGCCTGTGGCCCTGGCGCACCGCGTGGTCCACGGTGGGCAGCGCTTCACCCATGCGGTGCGGATCGATGCGGCCGTGCGCCGTGGTATCGGGGAGTTGAGCGCGCTCGCACCGCTGCACAATCCGCTCGCGTTGCGCTGGATCGATGCGGCGAGCGCACTGTGCGGGGCCGGTGTGGCGCAGGTTGCGGTCTTCGACACGGCGTTCTTCGCAGACCTGCCGCGGGTCGCGGCCGAATATGCGTTGCCGCCGGCGCTCGGCTGGGACGTCGGGGTGCGTCGCTACGGGTTTCACGGTCTGGCGCACGAGGCCATGTGGCGCCGCTGGTGCCAGCTGCACCCGGCGCTCGATCGGGGCGGGCGGCTGATCACGCTGCAGCTCGGTGGCGGCTGCTCGATCGCGGCGCTCGAGCGGGGCGCACCGCGGGACACCTCGATGGGGTTCTCGCCCCTCGAGGGCCTGGTGATGGCCACCCGCTGCGGCGACATCGATGCGGCGGTGGTGCCGTATCTTGCCTCGCGGCTCGGGGCCGACGCGGCGCGCCTCATCGAGTCGTTCAACCGGGAAGCCGGCCTGCTCGGACTCGGCGGGCACGACAGTCCCTCGGAGCTACTCGCCGCCGGCAATGAGCGCGCCGAGCGGGCGCTCGATCTGTACTGCTACCGGATCCGCAAGTACATCGGTGCGTATCTGGCCGTCCTGGGCGGCTGCGATGGCATCGTGTTCGGCGGAGGAGTCGGGGAGCACGTACCGGAGGTTCGTCGCCGGGTGCTCGCGGGGCTCGAGTGGGCGGGCATCGTGCTCGACACGCCGGCCAATGCGGCGGTCGTGGGTCGGGAGGGACGCATCAGCGCCGAGTCGAGTGCGATCGCCGTCTGGACGCTGTGTGTCGCCGAGGAGCCGCTGCTGGCGTTTGCTGCCGCTGCGGCACTGGGGCCGACGGCCTGATCGCGGCTGCTCATCGAACCCGGGGTCCGCATCCTGCGGGACCCCGGGCCAGATTCCTACAGCTCGAACTTGATTCCCTGCGCCAGCGGCAGAGCACCGCTCCAGTTGATGGTGTTGGTCTGTCGGCGCATGTAAGCCTTCCAGGCATCGGAGCCCGATTCGCGGCCCCCGCCGGTGTCCTTCTCGCCGCCGAACGCCCCGCCGATCTCCGCGCCCGAGGTGCCGATGTTCACGTTCGCGATGCCGCAATCGCTGCCGCAGGCGCCGAGAAAAGTCTCGGCCGCGCGCAGCCGTTCGGTGAACAATGCCGAGGAGAGGCCGTAGTGGCTCTCGTTCTGCTCGGCAATCGCCGCCTCGAGCGAGTCGACCGGAATCAGATACAGAATGGGCGCGAACGTCTCGTTCTGCACGACCGGCCAGTCATTGCGCGCGCGGATCAGCGTTGGCTCGACGAAATGACCCGCCCGCTCGAGCACCCGTCCACCGGCGAGCAGCTCACCGCCGGCGGCCTGCGCCGCGGCGACGGCCGTCTTGAACCGATCGACGGCGTGGCTATCGATCAGCGGGCCCATGAGGGTGGCCGGATCGAGCGGATCGCCGATCCTGACCTGCCGGTACGCGTTGACCAGCCGGCGCTCGAGCTCCGCAGCGATGGCCCGGTGCGCGAACACGCGCCGGGTGGTGGTGCAGCGCTGGCCGGCCGTGCCGACGGCGCCGAACACGATAGCCGGCACCGCGAGCTCCAGGCTCGCCGACTCATCGACGATGATCGCGTTGTTGCCACCGAGCTCGAGCAGGCTCTTACCGAGCCGCGCCGCCACGCGCTCACCGACCTTGCGGCCGACGGGGGTCGAGCCGGTAAAGGAGACCAGCGCGACGCGTCGGTCATCGACGAAGCGCGTGGCGAGCTCGGCGCCGGCGTCGATGAACAGCTGAAACACCGGCGGCAGCCCGTGCTGCTCGAGCACGCGATTGACGAGCTTCTGCACGGCGATCGCAGTGAGCGGCGTCTTCGGTGAGGGCTTCCAGACGGACACGTTGCCGCAGATCGCCGCCAGAAACGCGTTCCACGACCATACTGCGACCGGGAAGTTGAACGCCGAGATGATGCCGACCACCCCGAGCGGGTGCCACTGCTCGTACATGCGGTGCCCGGGACGCTCCGAGTGCATGGTGAGCCCGTAGAGCATGCGCGACTGACCGACGGCAAAGTCGGCAATGTCGATCATCTCCTGCACCTCGCCGAGCCCCTCGGCGAGGATCTTGCCGTTCTCGAGCGAGACCAGCGCGCCCAGATCGCTCTTGGCCGCGCGCAGCGCCTCGCCGACCAGGCGCACCGCCTCGCCGCGCTTCGGGGCGGGGACATTGCGCCATTGGGCGGCCGTCTCGAGCGCCGAGCGCATCACCGCCTCGTAGTCGGCGGCATCGGCGGTGCGCACCGTGGCGAGCGCGGTGCCGGTTGCCGGATTGTGGACCGAGAGCAGCCGGCCGCCGGCACGCCATTGCCCGGGGCCCGAGCAAGCCCCGGGATTTTCGGTCTCGAGACCGAGCCGAGCGAGGAGCGCGGCGATGTCGATGGATGTGCTCATGCCTCAGGCTGCCTTGTGGGCGGTCTGCGAGCGCTGCCGGCCCGTCTTGCCCGCGACGATGACCTCGGCCGAGATGTCCTTGGTGCCGCCCGGGGCATAGTGGCGTCCGAAGCGGTTGGCGAGGATCTCGGGCAGACGGAACTGCTCCTGCGCGACGAAGCCCGAATAGCGCTCGGGCTGCTCGAGCACCAGATCGACCACGGCGGTGATGCCTGCGGCGGTGGTGACCTGGATCGCCGACCAGAGCCGCCCGCCGATCAGCTGCGGGTAGATCTTGTTGACGTAGTTCTCCTCGCGCAGCTGTCCGTCCTGCATGCCGGTGACTGCGACGTAGACGATGATCACGTCCTGCAGGGTCTGAGGCACGGCGTGCTCGAGAATGCGCTTGAGTGTGCCACGATCCTGGTTGAGCTTCAGGTCGTTCATCAGCAGACGCATCTGCTCGCAGTGCCCGGGGTAGCGGATGGTCTTGTAGTTCATCGATTCGACATGGGCGCCGTGCGTTTCGGCGAGCGAGCCGAGCCCGCCGGAGGTGTTGAACGCCTCATAGAGGGTGCCGTCGATTTCGATCTCCTCGAGGCCCTCGAGCGGCGCGACGTCGACGCTGTGTCCATCGACGATCGCCTGGCACGGATTGCCGTACTCGTTGATCAGTCCCTCGGTGGACCAGGTGAGGGAGTACTTGAGCACGTTGTTCGGATGCTGCGGCAGCGCGCCGACGCGCAGCTTCACCGCACGCAGGGACTGGAAGTGGGTGATGAGTTC